>JABMMT010000073.1 GCA_013205155.1 Betaproteobacteria bacterium
AGCAAGGGTTGCAATCTTACGGCATTCGCTGATACCACCAGCAGCACAAACGTCAGGCTGAACAATATCCATCGCCTTGCGGACCACAATATCTCTAAAGCCCCAACGGGTAAATTCATTCTCGCCACCAGCTACCGCCATATCAAGAGCACGAGTCACTTCAACATAGCCATCTAAATCCTCTGGAGAGATAGGCTCTTCAAACCATTCAATATCTAATTTTTCAAGCTCTCGACCAATCTTGATAGCTTGGGGCACAGTAAAACAATGATTAGCGTCTACCATCAGTCGCATATCATCTCCCACTGCCTTTCGGACCGCTTCTACTCGCCTGATATCTAGCTTTAAATCGCCTAAACCAATTTTCATCTTGATAGCAGTAAAGCCATTTTGCTTAAACTCAATTGCCTCTTCCACCGCCTCTTCAATCAAGCGATTCATATCAATAAAATATAGGCCTGTTGCATAAGGGGTGACCTCATCTCGATAGGAGCCGCCAATTAACTTATGAATTGGCTGACCACAAGACTTACCAATAATGTCCCACAGAGCAATATCAATTCCGCTAATTGCAGAGATTGCCATACCGGTAGTGCCGTAGTCCTTGATGCGGTTATATAAATCCTCCCAAATAACTTCCACATCGAATGGATCTCTACCAATAATACGAGGACCAAATTGGGTATCAATAAATGCTTTTGATACTGCTGATGGTCCGTAGCACTCTCCCCAGCCTACGATCCCATCATTTGTCTCAATCTCAACAATGCAAGAACCCCTCGTTTTATAAATCCAACCTCTTGAAGAGGTAAATGGCTTTTCTACAGGTGCAGAAACAACGTGACAGGTAACTTTTTTGATTTGACTCATTAATACTCTTTCAATTTCTGATATTTATTTTTTTGGTTCAGAAAATACTTTTTTACCAACTACCGCCAAAGTGTTTGTTACAGCGACAACTTCAGCAGCTAGAGCTTTTCCAGTAAGGCTATCGACTCTTGAGCCACCCTCTTCTGATGCAGACCTAAAACGCGGATCCTGAATCGCTTTATTAAAAATAGCGATTAATCTTTCTTGAATTTCAGGAGGTGTTTTTGCAGGAGCAGCTAGATATGCCATCTGCACAAGTGGTCCAAATGGAAAAACGTTGTACCCTTTTTCCTTGAAGGTGGGGACATTGGGCATTGTTTTAATTCGCTCATTCGCAAATACTCCCAAAGGTATCACCATATTGGAATCAATCTGCGCCTTACTTTCAGATGGTTTTAATACCGCAGCATCAATTTGCTTACCTGCAAGGTCAACGATCACCTTAGAGCCACCGGTATAGGGAACAGTAATGATGGATGAATTCACAACATTACCCGTCATCACAGCAAAAATATGATTCAAATTATTACTGCCAGGAGTTCCAACAGAAACTTTGCCTGGGCTCTTTTTTATCATTGCCTCAAAACCATCCAAATCTTTTGCGGGTCCATCTTTCGGGACAAGAAGCAATAATTGATCCGTTGTTACTCGCGCTATTGGAGCAAACTGCTCATTTTTAAGAGGTGTTAAACCCTGAGCAATCATCGCCATAGTGGAACTAGTACCCATTCCAATGGTGTAGCCATCGGGCTCTGCATTCGCTACTTTTGTCATGCCAATCGTTCCTGTTGCTCCAGCAACGTTATCGACAACGACTGTAATTCCCTCATCAGCCAAAATTTTAGAAATCAATCGAGCTGAAATATCGTTTGATCCACCTACATTCCAAGGCACCACCAGCTTTATCTCCCTCGTTGGGAAATCAGCAGCCATGGCAGAACCAAAAGCCATAAAGGCCCCCAATACAGAAGTCGCCATTACGGTAACGGCTTTTTTAAAAGTGTTCATATTCACCCCCTTTAGCTAAGAAACATACCAATGTTATAACAAACAACATTCATTTAGGAAATAGCTTATTAATCCTCACTTCCTTCATAGGTTTAATCCAATAAGTTACAGATGTCTAGGCGGGCGCTATCAATATCAGCACGAATCGCTCGGGCAACACCAATACCATCACCCTTCTTTAAGGCATTTAGGGCAGCCAAATGATATTTATGCCTTTTTTGCCCTGGCTTGTACTCTGGCAAAGCCAGATTTAATGTCGGCCCGCAGCGCAGCCAAGCCCCTTCAATGGCCTGAAGTAGAATAGACTGGTTAGCCAACTTATATATTCCAAAATGGAACTGATAGTGAGCATCTAAATAGGATGCAAGGTTTCCAGTTTCAGCTAAATTTCTCATATGATTCAGAAGCTTAGAAATTTCATTGATTTCTGCTTTAGTAGCATTTTTAGCTGCCGCCTCTGCTGCTAATGGCTCTAAGCTACTGCGTATTGCCATCAATTGACCCAACTCATTGGACGTCAGTAAGGGTACTGAGGCCCCTCCACCCTGCCCAACGCCACCTCTTTCAAGAACATTTTCTGCAGCCAGGCGATTAATCGCATCACGAACGGGTGTCAGACTAATGCCAAGATCCTGCGCAACTTTCCGCAAAATAATTCGCTCACCCGGAACGAATTTACCTGCTAATAAGGCGCTCCTCAAAGAGAGATAGGCTTTATCCCAAAGGGTATCCTTATTGATGAGCTTCAGACTACCCTTAGCAGTGCTTGGCATGAGATATTTTTCTTAAAAAAGAGGTAAAAGCTAATATAAATCAAATTTGAACTTACTTTTAGCAAGCTCCAAAACTACATCACCATTCTTGCTAGAGTAAAAAAGAGCATCCCGACAAAGATCGTTGCCAAAATACTTCTAGTGAACAAAAAGCCAATGACTCCGCCGATCGCCCCAAATATTTGAGGGGAGTAGAGATTTAATTCAAATAACTGAGTTACAGGATCCTTCGTAAACAATACTTCAGGAAGGACGATTGCAATTAATGCGGCAGTAGGTGCATAGCGTAAAAACTCATGAACTGCTTCTGGTATGGGGAATTTAGAGCCTAGTAATAATAAGGAAGTTCTAGTAAAGATACTTACTAACATCAAACCAAAGAATGCTATCCATAAATCAACCGTACTCATGCTCGCCTCTGCGGAAATTTTTTATCCATCAATACTGCAGCCAATACTGCAGCAAATACTGAGCAGACAATCGTCAAACGATATGGCAAGTTAACAGTCAGCACACAAGTAATAGCTGCCACTAAAGCTGAGACGACTGCAGTTTTATGCTTGATAGCAGGAACAATCAAAGCGAGTAATGCTAAGGGCCCTGCAAATCCTAAACCCCAAGAACTGGGTATGTCTGACCCAAAAAAAATAGCGATTAATGCACCTATTTGCCAAAAAATCCAATGGGCTAAGATCATTCCTAAAAAATAAAGAATTTGAGTATGAGAGCCATCAGAGTTATTGGGCGATGGAAACTTTTCTATAAATTTCGCAAAACTCATATCGGTATTGATGGTTCCGATACCCAATCTTTGCAAGAGAGAATACTGTTTGAAGTGCGGTTGAATGGTTGCACTAAAAATAATAAAGCGAGACATCACAATCAGACCAGTCAGCCATATAGTCCAAAAAGGATAATCGCCATTAATTAATGGCATGACGGCTAATTGCGATGAACCAGCGTAGACCATAATATTGAACCAGAATGTATCTACTGGGCCTAAGCCAGCGCTCAGCAAGCTAATACTGGTCACAAGTGACCAAGCCACAATTCCTGGTGATGACTCAACCATCACCTTGACTCCTTGCAAAAAAGGAGGTTTTCGAAAGAAATTCAAATTAACAAAATACTTTCTTAGTTTTGATTAAAAATATGATGTTCATTATGACATTAAGAATTGATTGAGTAATGAACTATCCTTTCGTACATTGACTCATTGAAAACCGCTATTCTCTAGCTTAAAGTAGAGAATAAAGAAATGGAAGTTCACCTTAAATATAAGCTCCTATAGAATAGAATCTATGAAACCAACTATCAAAATTGACTATATATCTGATGTAGCTTGCCCTTGGTGTGCAGTAGGATTGGGTAATCTTAATCAGGCGATCACCCAGTTAAGTGATCAAGCTCACTTTGAGGTGCATTTCCGACCTTTCGAACTCAACCCCAATATGCCAAAGGGTGGTCAAGATGCCATTGAACATCTGACTCAAAAGTATGGCTTAACTGCGGAGCGGGTTAAGGCTAATCAAGCCAATATACGATCAAAAGCATTAGAGGCAGGATTTGAGTTTCATCCCGAGGGTCGTAAACGGGTTTACAACACATTTGATGCTCATCGTCTTTTATATTGGGCCGCAAAAGAATATGACTTACAGAAACAAGCCGCCCTGAAAAAGGAATTTCTGAATACTTACTTTTGCCTAGCGGTCAATTTTGATGACCATCAAAATATATTAGAAGCAGTCACCCGTGCTGGACTAGACCATCAAAGAGCACAGGAAATTCTGAGTGGTAGTGAATTTACTAATGAGGTGCGAGAAGAGAAGGCCACTTATACAAAAGCTGGAATTAGTTCAGTTCCCACTATCATTATTAATGATCAATACGTTTTGCAGGGAGCTCAGCCTTCTGAGTCATTTGTAGAAGCTTTTGAGCAATGCATTCAAAAGAGTTAAAAAAACTAACGATAAGGTGCCGGATGAAAAAATACTTAGCTACATGGTGTGTCTTACTAGTCTGCCTTATCTTTGCTAATCATTCTTGGGCTCAAGAATGGCCCAAAGAACGCCCCATTAAAATCATTGTTCCTCAGGCTGCAGGCGGCACAAATGATATCGTCACTAGATTAATTGCCACAGAGCTTAGCAAATCATTAGGACAATCCATTATTGTTGAAAATAGGCCTGGCGCATCTGGTGCTATTGGAATGCAAGTCGCCGCATCATCGACTCCCGATGGATATACCTTTGCAGTTGCTTCTGACAGCATTGCCATCATGAGCGCAACCAAAGAATCCTTAACCTGGAGATTAGGCAGAGATTTGATTGGCGTTTCTTTACTAGGTGATCAACCAATTGGTATAGCAGTATCCAGTCAGACCCCTTACCAAAGCTTGCAAGACCTCATCAATGCTGCAAAAAATAAGCCAGATTCACTTTCTTATGGAACTTCAGGACAAGGAACAAATCAGCATTACATTGGTGAATGGCTGGCCAAGTCTGGTAACTTCAAATGGCTTCACGTGCCCTATAAAGGAGGAGGACAAGCGATTATTGACTTAACTGGTGGGACAACCCCGGCTGCAGTCCTTGGTTTTGCGCCCCTACTTTCTCAACAAAAAAAGGGGGGTATCAGAATTTTGGCGATTACCAGCGCGCAAAGAAACGTCTCTGCACCAACTGTGCCAACACTTAGCGAGCTTGGCTTTAAAGACA
>JABMMT010000074.1 GCA_013205155.1 Betaproteobacteria bacterium
AAAAAATGCCATCGCTAATAGCAAGGGCCAAATGAAAATTGAAAATTCGATAAGAGGCTCGATCAAAAAATAATCATAAGGTCTTTCATTGCAGCCTTATTCAAAATGTATTTTAGTCAAAGGAAGTTTTAAGTGTGATTTCTGTTTTTCCTGCTATTACAATCAAATGATGGACTTCTCTTTAACGCCCAAATTAGAAGAGTTGCGGGATCGAACGCGATCATTTATTCGCGATCAAATCATCCCGTACGAAAAAGACCCGCGACAAAATGCTCACGGCCCATCAGAAGAATTACGCAAAGAACTTATCGGGCTGGCACGCAAAGCTGGCTTGTTAACGCCCCATGCCTCAATAGAAATGGGGGGCTTGGGCTTAAGTCACGTTGAAAAAGCGCTTGTTTTTGAAGAGGCCGGTTACTCCTCTTTGGGCCCAACCGCGATGAATATTCACGCTCCTGACGAAGGTAACATTCATCTACTAGAAGAAATTGCCAGCCCGGAACAAAAAGAGCGCTGGCTTCGCCCCTTGGTTGCTGGAAAAATCCGCTCATGCTTTGCGATGACAGAGCCCTCGCCTGGTGCAGGCTCAGATCCATCAATGCTCATGACAAGCGCCAAGAAAGATGGTGATGACTATCTGATTGATGGACAAAAATGGTTTATCACTGGGGCTAATGGAGCTGATTTTGCAATCATCATGGCACGCATTGAAGACGGCTCTGCAACCATGTTTCTCTCCGACATGAATGCACCGAGCATTGAGCTGATTCGTAATATGGATGCAATGGATAGCTGCTTTACTGGCGGTCACGGTGTTCTGCAATTTACTAACTTGCGAGTACCCTCCAATCAAATATTAGGAGAGCTTGGGAAGGGCTTTAAGAACGCTCAAGTTCGCTTGGCGCCTGCACGATTAACACACTGCATGCGCTGGCTCGGTCAAGCTAGACGAGCACAAGACATAGCGATTGCCTACGCAAGAAAACGTGAGGCCTTTGGAAAAACCTTAGGTGAGCACGAAGGTGTGGGATTTATGCTGGCAGACAACGATATGGACCTAGAAACTTCGCGTTTAAATATCTTGCATACGGCCTGGTTATTAGATCAAGGGCAGCGTTGCAATTTTGAATCTAGTCGTGCAAAGGTGATTTGTTCTGAAGCTGAGTGGCGAGTGATAGATCGCTGCGTACAAATTTTGGGCGGCCAAGGCATTACTGGCGAAACTGCACTCATGAAAATATTTCAAGATATGCGCGGCTTTCGGATCTACGACGGCCCTAGTGAAGTGCATCGCTGGAGTATGGCGCGCAAAATTATTGGAGACAAAGAGGCTAAGTGATGGATATCAATCAGTTGTTTCGATTGGATGGCAAAACGGTCTTTATTACTGGCGCCTCTAGTGGGATTGGTAAGCACTGTGCAATATTCATGTCCCAATCAGGGGCAAAGGTCGCCATCGCATCACGCCGCATAATTCAGCTGCAGGCTGTTGTAAACGAAATCACACAATTAGGTGGTCAAGCCAAGGCATTTGAATTAGACGTCACAAACCAAAAAAGTGTGATGGGGTGTTTTGATGAGCTTGCCCAATGGTCATTGCCAACGATCGTTATCAACAACGCCGGTATGAGCGTCAATCGCAAGTTGCTTGACCAAACCGAGGAAGATTGGGATCGGGTAATCGATACAAATCTGAAGGGCTGTTGGTTAGTTGCCACCGAAGCGGCACGGCGCCTAGCAGCCGCTAACACTCCTGGAAATATTATCAATATTGCTTCTATTTTAGGGGAGCGAGTCATCGGTGGAGTAGCTCCTTATGTCATTTCAAAAGCGGGTGTAATCCAGCTCACAAAAGTCATGGCTCTTGAATTAGCGCGCCACCAAATACGAGTAAATGCCCTGTTGCCCGGCTATGTAATTACTGACCTTAATCGCGACTTCCTGCAAAGTGAGGCCGGACAAAAGATTCTGGCGCGCATACCTTCACGGCAGTTCAATAATTTGGAAGATTTAAATGGGCCATTATTGCTCTTGGCTTCTGATGCGAGTAAGGCAATGACTGGAGCGACGATTGCTGTCGATGGCGGGCATCTTGTTAGTGGCCTGTAAATAAGTCAAGCAATGAACGCCTCTTCTTTTCATGAGCCGCTGAGCCTGTATTTAAATGGCCTTGGTCTTACTGGGGGCCCGATTGAGTTAAGCCAGCTCACAGGCGGTCAGTCAAACCCCACCTACAAAATTAGTGACGGCAAGGTGCATTACGTACTCAGAAAAAAGCCGAGTGGGGTTTTATTACCGTCAGCACATGCAGTCGATCGAGAGTATCGCGTCATGAAAGCACTGGCCAGCACCGATGTCCCCGTACCCCAAATGTTGGCTTATTGTGAAGATGAAAGCATCATTGGAACCGCCTTTTTCATTATGGAATATTTGGACGGTCGGGTCTTTGTAGACCAGTCTTTGCCAGGTCTTATGCCTAGTGAACGTCAGCAGATTTACGAAGAAATGAATCGTACTATTTCTGCTATTCATCGCCTAGATTATGCGTCTCTTGGATTAGAAACTTTTGGTAAGCCTGGAAATTATTTTGCAAGGCAAATCGCCCGCTGGTCCAGGCAAGTACGCGAGGCCAACATTGCTATTCCGGACTCTCTTATTAAGCTAATGGATTGGTTGCCCGAGCATATTCCATCTGAAGATGAAACCTCTCTGATCCATGGCGACTTTCGCATGGACAACCTGATCTTTCATAAAACGGATATGCGCATCATTGGTGTTTTAGATTGGGAGCTCTCTACCTTAGGCAATCCTCTTGCTGATTTTGCATATCAATGCATGGCCTGGAGAATACCACCCACCCTTTGGCGCGGCATACAGGGGTTGGATTTGGCCACCCTCGGAATTCCGAGCGAAGCGCAATATATTGCCCTGTATGAAAAACAAATTGGTAGGCCAATTGTCGAACACTGGCGCTTTTTAATGGCTTACAACTTATTCAGAATATCGGCAATCTTGCATGGCATCACTAAAAGAGCGTTAGACGGGAATGCCAATGCGAGTGATGCTGCAGAAAATGGCAAGAAGGCAGGCGCACTTGCTAATCTTGGCTGGGCTTGCGCTCAACAATAAATAAGCGTTTTTTCGTTAAAAGTTGCGGCTAAACCCGTATTAAAAATACAAGGCGCCAAAGGGGTAATGGGGGTACATAAAATGCCGGCGCCCCAAAAGCAAGGCGAGCTTAGTATAGGGTTAGCACTATACGTGTTTGACGGTAATTGGGCTATGATTTATTTGATATCTTTTTTGAAAGTCTAGGCAACTTGGGCAAACAAAACGTCATCCTCGAAACGGAAGACCTGACAAAATCATTTAATGGCTTCATTGCGGTAAACAAGGTGAATTTAGCCGTTGAGCGTGGGACTATACACGCGCTGATTGGCCCTAATGGGGCTGGAAAAACAACCTGCTTTAATTTATTGACAAAGTTTTTAGAGCTCAGCTCTGGAAAAATCCTCTTTAATGGCGCCGATATTAGCGCTGAAAAGCCATCGCAAATCGCACGTAAAGGCATCATCCGCTCTTTTCAAATATCGGCGGTATTCCCTCATATGACCGTGCTTGAAAATGTTCGCTTTGGGATGCAACGAACCTTGGGTAGCTCATTTTATTTTTGGCGAAATATAAATTCCCTAGATATATTAAATACACGCGCGATGGAGGCGCTTGACCAGGTTGAGCTGACTAGGTTTGCCGATGAACTAGCGGTGAATCTTCCCTATGGAAGAAAGCGCGCGCTTGAAATTGCAGCCACTATCGCCATGGACCCTGAGCTAATGTTGCTTGATGAACCAACTCAAGGCATGGGCCATGAAGATGTTGAGCTTATAACCGAGCTCATTAAAAGGGTATCAAAAGGTAGAACCGTTTTGATGGTGGAGCACAACATGAAGGTGGTTGCCAATATTGCAACCACTATCTCTGTCTTACAGCGTGGCGAAGTCATTGCTGAAGGCTCCTATGAGCAAGTTTCGAAAAATCATCAGGTGATGGAAGCGTACATGGGTACCGCTGACTCCGAACTAGAAGGCCATTAATCAGGGTATGGGCACTCCAGCTTTAGAAATCAAAGATCTCAACGCGTGGTATGGCGAATCTCATGTGTTGCATGGAATCAATTTGTCGGTAAATAAAGGCGAGGTTATCTGCTTGTTGGGCCGCAATGGTGCGGGACGGACAACAACACTAAGGGCTGTTTTGGGTCTAGTTTCCAGCAGAACTGGGTCGATCAAGGTCAATGGGCTTGATGTGCTTGGTATGCCAACGCATGAAGTTGCCAGACTAGGAATTGGTTATTGTCCCGAGGAGCGGGGTATTTTTACAAGCCTTACTTGCGAGCAGAATTTAATGCTGCCCCCTAAGGTTGGGGACGGCATGGCAATGGAAGTGGCTGAGATTTATAAAATGTTTCCTAATTTATACGAGCGGCGCTCTAGCCCCGGTGGCAAACTTTCGGGTGGCGAGCAGCAAATGTTGTCCATTGCACGAATTTTGCGAACTGGTGCAGATATTTTGTTGCTTGATGAAATCACAGAAGGATTAGCGCCTGTCATTGTGCATAAACTATCTGGGGTAGTTCGCACGCTGAAAGAGCGTGGCTTTACTATTATTTTAGTTGAACAAAATTTTAGATTTGCCTCAAAGCTCGCAGATAGAAACTATGTGATAGAACATGGGCAAGTTGTAAAAATAGTGGAAAGACGTGAGCTCGGAGCTAACGAAGAGCAGCTCAGGGTTTTATTGGGGGTGTAGTTAAAAATGAAGCAAGCATAAAGGAGATGTTCAAATGAAAAAGAATTTAATTGCAACAGCGGTTGCATCATGTTTAATGGCGGGCTCAATTCCCGCTCATGCACAAACCGTCTCGGATAACGAGATTAGGATTGGGGTACTAACAGACCTCTCTGGTATTTATTCTGCAATTGAAGGTCCTGGTGCAGTACTGGCAGCACAAATGGCCGCAAAAGATTTTGGCGGACAAGTTCTAGGTAAAAAAATTGTCATTACCTCTGCTGATACACAGTCTAAGGCAGACCTCTCAAGCTCTAAAGCGCGCGAGATGTTTGAGAAAGACAAGGTTGATATGATTGTAGGCAACGTATCAACTGCATCTGCTTTAGCAGCCATGGAAGTAGCAGAGCAATTTAAGAAGGTCTCCATCGTCACTGGTGCGGCATCTTTACCAATCACCAATGAAAAGTGCACCCCCTACAACGTTCACTATGTATATGACACCTATGCACTCTCAAGGGGCACAGGCAAGGCGGTTGTGGATTCTGGTAAAAAAACTTGGTTCTTTGTGACCGCAGATTATGCGTTCGGCCAAACTCTTGAGCGTGACACCACTGAAGTAGTGGTTGCCAATGGCGGAAAAGTATTGGGAAGTGTGAAGCATCCAATTAACACGCAAGACTTTTCTTCATTTATGGCACAAGCTCAAGCTTCCAAAGCTGAAGTAATCGGTTTAGCAAATGCAGGCGGCGACACAATTGGCTCTATCAAACAAGCCTCTGAGCTAGGCATTATGGGATCGAAACAAACCGTTGTGCCACTTCTCATGTTCATTAGTGATATTCAGGCGCTTGGATTAAAACAAACTGCTGGCATGAACTTTACCGTAGGATGGTACTGGGATTACAACGACGCTAACCGTAAATTTGCTGATCGCTTCATGAAGGAATTCAAAGGAAAGGCGCCAACATCAGTTCAGGCAGGCGTCTACTCAGCAACCATGCAATATTTGAAGGCCATTGAAGCAACTAAAACTGACGATGCTGATGCGGTGATGAAGCGGATGAAATCAGTTGAAATTGATGATGGCCTCTTTAAGGGCAAAATTCGTGCAGATGGTAAGTTCGAGCATGATATGTATTTGCTTGAAGTTAAGACTCCTGGCGAATCAAAAGGCCCCAATGACGTTGCTAAAGTTACCAAAGTAATTGCTGCAAAAGATGCTACCTTGCCTTTGGCGCAATCCAAATGTAAGTTAGTTACTAAATAATCAGGGCCTTAGCTAATCCATGTTTGAGCTACTCGGAGTTACCCCACAAGCTTTAGTTTCTCAGCTTTTAATTGGGCTGATTAATGGGTCCTTCTATGCGCTCTTAAGCCTGGGTTTAGCAGTCATTTTTGGCTTACTGAATGTCATTAACTTCACCCATGGCGCTCAATATATGTTGGGCGCCATGGTGGCCTGGATTGGATTAACGCAAATTGGAAATTGGATTGGAGTACCGGGTTTTCAGTTAAATTATTTTGTGGCCCTGATATTGGCGCCACTGCTTGTAGGACTTTTCAGCATGGTAATTGAAAAAACGATGCTAAAACGTCTTTACCATTTAGATCATTTATATGGCTTATTGTTAACCTTTGGCTTGGCCCTAGTGATAGAGGGTATGTTTCGTCATTGGTTCGGCGCTCTAGGTAATAGTTATCCAGTGCCCGAGCTGTTGCAGGGCGGCTTACGTGTTGGCGAACTATTCTTGCCTTATTACAGGCTTTGGGTTGTATTCTTGGCGCTCATTGTTTGTTTTGCCACTTGGTATTTCATTGAGCGCACCAACTTAGGAAGCTTGTTAAGGGCCGGGACAGAGAACCCACGATTACTTCAAGCCTTAGGCATTAATGTGCCCCTGATTGTCACCCTTACTTATGGTGCTGGATGTGCATTAGCTGCCTTTGCCGGGGTAATGGCGGCACCAATTTATCAAGTAACGGCGGTTATGGGCTCTAATTTAATTATTGTAGTGTTCGCAGTTGTTGTTATTGGTGGTATGGGCTCAATTGCTGGCGCCATTGTGACGGGATTGGGCCTAGGAGTGATTGAGGGGTTAACAAAAGTGTTTTATCCCCAGGCCTCATCAGTCTCTATCTTCATTATTATGATTATTGTGCTCTTGATAAAGCCGGCCGGCTTGTTTGGAAAGGCCAATTAACGATGAAGCTCTCTATTATTAATAAGGTCTCTATAGTCATTTTGGTTTTGTTGGCGATGGTTCCCTTCCAGGGTTTCGTCTACGACCTTTTCATGATGAAGATATTTTGTTTTGCTATCTTGGCCGCATCCCTCAATCTCTTATTGGGCTTTGCTGGCCTACTTTCTTTTGGACACGCTGCTTTTTTTGGCAC
>JABMMT010000075.1 GCA_013205155.1 Betaproteobacteria bacterium
ATTTGGAGTCCGATTGATGCTGCAAATGCAAAAATCCTCCTAAACGGAAAAGTCGATGTCTACACCCTTGGAGGAGTCTGGACTAAGGTCCTGGAAGCACAAAATGCATGGTTAGCTCAGGGTAATGCCAGTAACAAAACATTGATATTTGACGCTTCTCAGGTAAGCTCATTAGATGGCGCAGGCATGGCGTTTCTAATTGATATTCAAGAGTCCCAACAAAAAGCTGGCGGCACCTTTACTTTGGTCGGTCTGGATGCTCGCTACCAACCCCTCTTAAAAGAATTCAATCCCATCACTAATTTATTTCCAGCTCCTGCAGTCAAACCGCAGAGAAGTTTCATCGTCAGCGCTGGCATGGCCACGCAGAATTTATTGGACGACACCAAAGGCTTAGTTACCTTTGCTGGACATTTATCTGCAGATTTGGTCTGGTCACTCATGCACCCACGCCAAGTGCGCTGGGGTGATTTTGTCAATGCAGCAGTACAAGCAGGCATTGCTGCTTTGCCAATAGTGGGCTTGGTTTCATTTCTGATTGGTGTCATTTTGTCTTTTCAGGCTGCCATTGGCATGCAGCAATTTGGGGCAACCTCTTTTGTGGGTCCAATAGCTGCTTTAGGGATTGTTCGCGAAATGGGGCCATTAATTACTGCCATTTTGCTTGCTGGACGTTCTTCTGCCGCATTTGCTGCAGAAATTGGCACGATGACCGTTAATAGTGAGGTTGATGCATTGGTCACTGGCGGATTAAGTCCAATTCGATTTTTAGTGGTGCCGCGTGTTCTTGCAGGAATCTTGGTCATGCCCATTTTGACTTTGTATGCTGATATTGTCAGCATCTTGGCATCGATGTTGACGATGCTGGCATACGGTATTCCATTTATTAATTTTTACAACGGCATGATAGCTGCAGTCGGGATTGAAGACGTTGCATCGGGACTTATAAAAGCAACACTCTTTGGCGTGGTTGTTTCTGCTGTAGGCTGCCTTAGAGGTATGCAGACGGGAACGGGTGCAGCAGCAGTAGGTATTTCTGCCACTAAGGCTGTGGTGAGTAGCATTGTGATGATCGTACTGGTAGATGGTGTTTTTGCTGTGATCTCCTATAGGACAGGCTTCTAATGGCGATTGATCATCCAAGCTCGTACGCGATTGACGTACAAAATCTGACTGTTGGATATGGATCTAATGTACTGATGAAGGATCTCAATTTCACTGTTAATAATAGTGAAATTTTTGTAATCTTAGGTGGATCAGGTTGTGGTAAATCCAGTCTTCTCAAAAATCTATTTGGACTCTATGAGCCGCTCTCTGGGGATGTTTTTATCGAAGGTCAAAATATCACTACCGCCTATGGTGTAGAGCGCCAAAAGATTATGACTAGCTTTGGAGTGATGTATCAGCAAGGCGCTTTATTTGGCTCAATGAATTTATTGGATAACGTCACACTTTTTATGCAGGAATATACCCAGCTTAGCCAAAGTGAAATGAATCTTTTGGCGCGCTGTAAGTTAGATTTAGTGGGATTACTTCCTTATGAGTCCTACATGCCTAGTGAAATTAGTGGAGGCATGCAAAAAAGGGCAGCTATTGCACGTGCGATGGCGCTTGATCCCAAAATCTTATTTTTAGATGAACCATCAGCCGGACTAGATCCTATTACGTCGGCAGATCTTGATAGTACGATTATCGATCTATCAAAAAATTTAGGTATTACCTTTGTAATCGTTTCCCATGAATTAGCGAGCATTTATGCTATTGCTGATAAGGTCATTATGTTGGACAAGGGCGCCAAAGGCATTATTGCTGAAGGTGATCCCAAGGTTTTAAGAGATACCAGCAGCGATCCACGGGTCCATCAATTCTTTAATCGCATTATGAGCAAGGATGTAGCATGAGTAATAACTCTAACCCCAATTATTTTCGTCTCGGCGCCTTTGTACTTGTCGCAATCGGAGTACTTATCGCAGTCATTTTAACTTTTGGTTCAGGCAAGTTCTTCAAACAAGCTTTTTACTTAGAGACCTATATTAAGCAATCTGTTACAGGCCTAGATGCTGGTGCTGCTGTTCGTTTTAGGGGTGTGAAGATTGGGCAAGTGACTTCAATCGGATTAACAGGAGATACCTATGAAAAAGATCTACCGTTTGATCAAAGAAAGCAGTATGTAGTAGTGCGCATGAAAATTTTTGGAGAAGAGCTGACAAGAGAGCAGTTAAATCATTTCGTAAAGGAAAATCTGCGCGCTCGGGTTAAGTCAATGGGCATTACGGGTGTGAATTATATTGAATTCGACTTTGTAAAAAACGCTTCAGAATACCCACCTTTACCTTTTACATGGGATCCTATGTACCCGGTAATGCCAGCCATGCCAAATGAGACTGATGAAATCATTTCTGGTATACAAAAGTTTATCGCCTCAGCAAATGAAATGAATATCGAGCGAACTCAGAAAAAATTAGACGATGTCTTAATGAATTTAAATACTATGATGGTTGGTGATAGTAAGGGTAATGAAGGATTTATAAGATCGGTTAAAGACCTCAATCTTTTGCTATCTCGTATTGCTAAAGTAACCGACAAAGATGAGTTGAATATTCTGATGCGTGAGCTTGTCGGGGCAGTGGCCTCCTTACGTCAAACCATCACCAGTATTCAGGGTGATACTGGAGCTACATTAGAAAATCTCAAGCAAACCAGCGAAAACCTCAATGAGCTTAGTCGTATCGCAAGTCAGTCGCCTGCGAGTCTGATTTGGGCAGAGCCGCCACCGAAGATCGTGTTGCCGATGAATGGCACACAAAGTCCATCAGGAGCTCCAAAATGAAGCACTTTATTCTGATTACAGTAGCACTGTTGACTCTAGTCGCTTGTTCTTTACCAACACGCGCACCCGTAGCACCTAGTGCATGGATGGTTGCTCCAGAGCGCACAGGAGCACCTTATAAACCTAGGACAGAATACTGGTTAAAAATTGGCGCTATCTCAGTAGCCCCCCCTTTTGATGGAAGGTCTTTGGTATATCGTTTGGGCGATCAGCGCTATGAAAAAGATTTTTATAACGTCTATTCTGCAATTCCTGCAGAAATGATTGCCAGTGCTGAACGTAAATGGTTTAATCAAGCCAATATTTTTTCCCTTACCATGGGTGAGGGAAATAGCTTCTTCCCTTTTTATTCACTCCAAACAACCATTAATGATTTTTATGGCGATTATCGCGTGCGTCCAGAAGCAGTGGTGTCAATTGAGTTTGTACTGGCTGTTGCCAATGCCGGTAAAGGCAATCCCATTATTGGTGTAAATCGCTATTCGAGGCGGATCGCTCTTAAAGACAATACACCTGAGGCGCTTGTATTAGGTCAGCAGCAAGCGCTTGCCGAGATCTTTAAGGAATATGAGGCGCAGCTTTATCAATATGCAGGAAATTTACCAAAACCTTTAGGACAGTAGTTGTATAAAATCGTTTATGTCTTACTCTTACATAATGACAAATGAGTATGCATGGATTAATGTCAATGGGCCTGAGGTTTTTTCTAAAGAAATTAAAGCGGAGTTCTCAGTTTATAAAGAGTTAGTAGCAAAGCAAACATGACAACTAGATGAAACATAAATAGGCGGGGGATATATGGATTTAGGTATCAAGGGTAAAGTTGCTTTAGTGATGGCTTCAAGCCGCGGCCTTGGACAGGCAATGGCAGTCTCACTGGCTAAGGAGGGTGTCAAGGTTGCTGTTACTGGTCGAAACCCTGAAGGGTTAAAAAAATCTGTTGAGCTCATTGAGGCGCTTGGTGGGGTTGCCATTGCTCTCAATTGGGATTTATCCGATCACTCTGTGATTGACGGCTTCGTTTCGAGAGTAGAGCAAGAGCTTGGTCCAATTGATATCTTGATTAACAATACTGGTGGACCGCCTCCAACTTCGGCGACCGGACAAGACCCAGCTTTATGGCAAAAAAGTTTTAACGATATGGTACTTTCATTAATTGCCATTACGGACCGTGTATTACCTGGCATGCGTGAACGCAAGTGGGGACGCATTATTACGAGCACGACTTCAGGTGCGATTGCTCCAATTAAAAACTTGGCGATTTCTAATACACTTCGTGCAGCTTTATCGGCGTGGTCTAAAACCTTGGCATCTGAAGTGGCTGCAGAAGGTATTACCGTCAATATCATCATGCCTGGACGCGTTGCTACAGAGCGTTTGCGTCAACTTGATGAAGCTCGAGCTAAGCGAGAATCTATTGCTTATGAAGAAGTGGTGAAATCGAGTTTGCGCTTAATTCCAATGGGGCGCTATGGAAATCCTACTGAATACGGTGACGCAGCTGCATTCTTAGCCAGCCAAAATGCTTCCTATATTACGGGTACTGTCATGCGGGTAGATGGCGGTCAGACACAAGCAGTTTGAGCGGATTTTTATCTCGCCTTTTTAAGGGCTTAAGCCAAGAGCTACGATCAACTGAACTAGTTTGGTTGATCGTAGCTTTAACGCTATCCGTTACAGCTCTATCGAGCGTTAGCTTCTTAGCTGACCGTATGCAAAGAACTTTTGCATTTGATGCGCGACAACTACTTGCCTCTGACTTATTACTTGCCTCTGATCAGCCTTTACCTGAGCGCTTTATACAAGAGGCTCAAAATAGACGTCTTCGTATAGCTGATACGGTGGTATTTCCCTCCATGGCAAGCTCAGGGGATCACAGTAAGCTTGCTTCATTAAAAGCGGTCAGTGATCAGTATCCTTTGCGCGGTGCCTTGCGAGTAGAGCCAGTGAAGCAACAATCTGCTCTTGCAGGGCCACCACCTGGAAGCGTTTGGGTTGATGCAGCAATGCTTGCAACTCTGAAAGCATCAGTAGGCGATCGATTGAAGTTAGGAAACACTCAATTTGTGATTGACGGCGTTTTAACTCAGGAGCTAGATCGTGGTGCTGGCTTTATGAATTTTGCTCCTAGAGTCATGATGTCTTTGAGCGATTTACCAAAAACAGGCTTAGTTGGTTTGGGCAGCAGAGTAACTTATCGACTATTACTGGCGGGCACTGATTCTGATATACGAGCTTATGAACAGTGGGCAACTACTGAAATAGATAAGCAAGGCTTGAGGGGAGTGAGGTTAGAGTCTCTGGAAAATGCTCAGCCTATGATGCGCAAAACCTTGGATCGTGCAGAGCGTTTTTTATCACTCATCGCTTTGTTAACAGCAATGGTTTCGGCTGTGGCAATTGCCCTATCCTCTCGCCGCTATGTCCTCAAGCAAGCGGATTCCTGTGCGGTGCTGAAGTGCCTAGGGGCTAGTTCTTCCAATATCTTTAAAAAACAATTACTAACACTATTGAGACTAGGTCTGATTGCAGCCGTTTTGGGGTCTGCTTTAGGATTCTTAATACAGCAGCTACTTCTGTTGGCGCTGGGTAATTTAGTCATGGGTAATTTACAGTCTGTTTCATTCTGGCCTGTGCTGTGGAGCGCCACCTTATCTTGGTTTCTACTAATGGGTTTTGCACTCCCACCACTATTAGGATTAGTGAAAGTTTCACCGGTTCGATTAATTAGAAAAGAG
>JABMMT010000076.1 GCA_013205155.1 Betaproteobacteria bacterium
GCTGAGTATGTAGTTGATTTTTTACCTAAAGTAAAAATTGAAGCTGCTGTTGAAGATGGCATTTTAGAGCGTGCGATTGAAGCAATTGAAAAATCAGCACGTACCGGAAAGATTGGCGATGGCAAGATTTTTGTCTCATCAGTTGAGCACGTCATTCGTATTCGTACCGGTGAAACCGGTGCGTCAGCCCTTTAAAGAGAGGTTCAAAATGTTAACTTGGATGAAACAACTCCTTGCTGGTGGAGCGATGGCCTTGGCTATTGGTTCAACCAGCGTGATGGTAGCTTCACCAGCTTTTGCGGCGGATGAAGCAAAGCCAGCCGCTTCTGCCCCAGCAGCAGCTGTGGCTGCTGCAGTTCCTGCTGCTCCTGCAGCGGTTGCTAATAAAGCCGACACTGCTTGGCTATTAGTTTGTACAGCTTTGGTCATTTTGATGACACTGCCTGGTTTGGCTTTGTTCTACGGCGGTTTAACGCGTAGCAAAAATATCTTATCAGTCCTAGTTCAATGTATGGTTGTCTTTTCTTTGATTACAGTGCTTTGGTCGATATATGGCTATAGCTTTGCATTCACTGAAGGAGGAGCATTCATTGGAGGTCTTGATCGATTGTTCTTGGCGGGTATGACACCGGATTCAGTAGCAGCAACCTTCAGTAAAGGTGTTGTGATTCCTGAATATGTCTTTATGGCATTCCAGGCTGCATTTGCCACGATTACTTGCTGTTTGATTATTGGATCATTTGCTGAGCGCGCTAAATTTTCTGCCATTTTGTTATTCATTATTTTGTGGTTCACATTTAGCTACTTACCAATTGCTCATATGGTTTGGTTCTGGCCTGGTCCTGATGACATCAAAGATGCCGCATCACTTGATGCAATTACTGCTCGCGCTGGGTGGTTATGGCAGAAGGGCGTTCTCGACTTTGCTGGCGGTACCGTTGTTCATATCAACGCAGCGATCGCTGGTTTAGTTGGCTCTTATGTTGTTGGTAAGCGGGTTGGCTATGGTAAAGAAGTGATGAAGCCACACAACCTTGTCTTTGTCATGATTGGTGCATCACTCTTGTGGTTTGGTTGGTTTGGTTTCAATGCCGGCTCCGCTCTCGAGGCAAATGGTAGTGCCGCCTTGGCATTCGTCAATACTCTTCTCGCAACTTCAGCTGCTGTTTTGGGATGGTCATTTGCAGAGTGGGTATTGAAAGGTAAGCCATCTATGTTGGGTGCAGCATCAGGTTGCGTAGCAGGCTTGGTTGCCATTACTCCTGCCGCTGGTTTTGTTGGTCCGATGGGGGCTCTTGCAATCGGTATTGCTGCTGGCATGGTTTGCTTGTGGGGCGTAACAGGTCTCAAGAGACTCTTAGGCTCAGACGACAGTTTGGATGTCTTCGGTATTCACGGTGTGGGCGGTATTTTAGGTGCGTTATTGACGGGTATATTTGCTGATCCAGCTTTAGGCGGAACAGGTATCTGGGATTACGTAAGCAACGCAGCCAACCCTGAGTACTCTATGGGCGGCCAATTGTGGATTCAGGCTCAAGGCGTTATCACTACCTTGATCTGGTCTGGCGTAGTTTCCTTCATTGCCTTCAAATTGATCGATATGGTGATTGGTTTGCGGGTTAAGGAAGATGATGAGCGCGAGGGCTTGGATATCAGCTCACACGGTGAGTCTGCATACGAGTCTTAATTAGTCAATTTACCCCTCACCAGGCGGCTTTATTAGGCTGCCTGGTTTCTAGCGCGGGATCTCTGGATTCCGCGTCTTTCTTTTAATAATCTTACAATGGTGAAATGGTCCCACATCTCATCACTGCCCTTAGCGGCCCCTTGCTCGAATTAGAGTCCAAGGTACTAGAAGCAACCCCCACAATCGAACGCTGGTTTCGGCTGGAGTGGCAAGAGCACACCCCGCCCTTTTATTGCTCGGTTGACCTCCGAAATTCTGGATTTAAGCTAGCCCCTGTAGACACCAATTTATTCCCCGGGGGCTTTAACAATCTTTCTCCCCAAATGCTACCGTTGGCGGTGCAAGCAGCTATGGCTGCTATTGAGAAGATTTGCCCCGAAGCAAAAAATTTATTACTGATACCTGAGCGACATACGCGCAATACCTTTTATTTACAAAATATTGCGCGCTTGGCTTCAATCTTGCGTCAAGCTGGTTTGAATGTTCGCCTTGGTACTTTTTCTGAGGAAATTAAAAAGCCTACTTGGGTTGAATTACCCGAAGGTAATCGATTGTTGCTAGAGCCTTTATCTCGTCTCGGCTTGAAAAAGCAGCGTTTAGGATTAAAAGATTTCGATCCTTGCTCTATTTTATTGAATAACGATTTATCTGCTGGCATTCCTCCTATTTTGGAAAATATTCATGAGCAATATTTATTGCCGGGATTACACGCTGGCTGGCATATGCGCCGTAAGTCTAATCACTTTGCTGCTTATGAAGAGGTCGCTAAGAAGTTTGCCAAGGTAGTCGATATTGATCCGTGGATGATTAATCCTTACTTCACCCACTGCTCCAATGTGAATTTCCATGAGCGCAAGGGCGAGGATGAGCTTCAGGCTGCAGTTGAGCAAATCTTAAAGAAGACCGCCAAGAAATATCGTGAGTATGGAATTAAAGATAAGCCTTATGTTGTAGTCAAAGCCGATGCTGGAACCTATGGCATGGGCATCATGGTAGTTAAAGATCCTGCGCAACTGAAAGACTTGAATCGTAAAGAACGTAACAAGATGAGCGTAGTGAAGGAGGGCTTAGAAGTGAGCGATGTTCTGATCCAAGAAGGGGTCTATACCTTTGAAAAGGTAAATGAGGCGGTTGCTGAGCCAGTCGTATACATGATTGATCGTTATGTCATTGGAGGCTTCTATCGAGTGCACACTGATCGCGGTCCCGATGAAAATCTAAATGCTCCAGGTATGCATTTTGTACCTTTGGCTTTTGAGCAGAACTCTATGCCTGATTTAAGTGCTAAGCCTGGCACTGCAGCACCAAACCGTTTTTATTTGTATGGTGTTGTTGCCCGCCTAGCATTGTTGGCTTCATCTCTAGAGCTCGAACGCACTGATCCTGATGCTGAACCCGCCTAATTTAGAGCATATCTTTCAATAGGTCCTTATGGATTTTTTATTTATTGCTGATCCTCTGGAATCATTCAAGATTCATAAGGACTCAACACTTTCGATGATGCGGGTTGCACAGGGTGCTGGTCATCGCTTATGGTTTTGTCAGAGCCGCAATCTTTTGTGGAAAGATTATCTGGTGATTGCGGATTGCCAGACACTAGTGATTAAGCCTGGTTCAACGTCTTGGTTTGAGTTGGGAAATCTTGAGAGTCGTGCCGTAAATACTTTTGCTGCAGTCATGATGCGTACTGACCCACCATTTGACATTGAGTATCTTAATAGCACTTGGCTTTTATCAGCAGCAGAGCGTCAGGGCGCAAAAGTATTTAACAATCCAGCAGCAGTTCGCGATCACTCTGAAAAAATTTCCATTACTGAATTTTCAAACTTAATTCCACCTACTTTGATTACACGTGAATTAAGGGCTGTAGAAGAGTTTCATCAGCAGCATCGAGATATTGTGATTAAGCCCTTGGATGGTATGGGCGGTATGGGTGTTTTTAGGGTGGGGTCTGATGGACTTAATTTGGCCAGCATTGTTGAAACTCTGGGCCAGAATGGCTCTAGAACTCTGATGGCGCAACAATTTTTACCAGAGATTACTCAAGGTGATAAGCGCGTGTTGTTAATCGGTGGCGAAGTGGTGCCTTTTGCCTTAGCCCGGATTCCTCAGGGCACTGAGATCAGGGGCAATTTGGCGGCGGGCGGTAAGGGTGTTGCCATGCCCTTAAGTGATACGGAGAATAAGATCGCACACGATCTTGCTCCGATACTTAATGCTCGCGGACTATTCTTGGTTGGACTAGACTTGATCGGTGCTTATCTTACTGAAATCAATGTCACGAGCCCCACTTGTTTTGTAGAAATTACTGATCAAAGCGGATTTGATGTTCCCCAGTTTTGGCTTAATCAGCTTGAGAAGGCATTGTCATAAGATGATCGGAATCTTAATCGTTGCCCATACACCTGTTGCTAGTGCAATGCTTGGATTTGCCGAGCATGCATTTGGTGTTTTGCCTGAACGTGTTCGCGCAGTTGATATTTCTCCCTATGAAGATATTAAAGTAAGCTTTGAGCGTGTCCTTGAGGCGGCTAAAGGGGTTAATAGTGGCAATGGCATATTAGTTTTAACTGATGTGATGGGAGCAACTCCCGCAAACGTAGCATCAAAATTAGATGTTCCTGGTCTTAGCGCCCAATTGGGTAATGTCATTGTATTAACGGGCCTTAATCTGCCAATGTTGATGCGCTGTATTACGCATCGCGGCGAGGGTCTGGAACAATTAGCAGCCAAAGCGCTTCAAGGTGGTCAGAATGGAATTTTGCGGCTTGGAAGTAAAGTAAGTGAAAAAAATGAATGAAATAAATACTTATGCCCCTTACAGAAATAGAAATTATTAATAAATTAGGCTTGCATGCGCGGGCTTCAGCCAAGCTTTCCCAACTTGCCGCTCAATACCCATGTGAAATATTATTGTCACGGAACGGCCGTCAAATCAATGCTAAGAGCATTATGGGTGTGATGATGTTGGCTGCAGGAATCGGTAGCAAAGTAACGCTTGAGACAGTTGGTGATCAAGCGGATGAGGCCATGACGGCATTGACTGATTTAATTAATAACCGCTTTGGCGAAGGCGAGTAAAAATGACTTTCTCTTTGCATGGAATTCCAGTATCGAAAGGCATTGCCATTGGCAGGGCGGTACTGATTTCACGTGCAGCTTTAGAGGTAAGTCATTATTTAGTTGAGTCTGGTAAAGAAGCAGTTGAAGCACAAAAATTATTAGATGCTTTTGATCAAGTTCGTCAAGAGCTCCAACAATTACGATTGGGATTGCCAAAAGATGCACCCCCAGAGATGGCGGCATTTTTGGATGTACATAGCATGATTTTGGCTGATCCAGCCTTAGCTGAGAAGCCAATTCATCTAATCCGTACGCAAAGATTAAATGCAGCATGGGCATTAACTACAGAGCTAAATGATCTGCTCGAGCAATTCTCTGAAATTGAAGATCCCTATTTAAAAGAGCGCGCTCACGATATTCGTCAGGTAGCAGAGCGAGTTATTAAGGCTCTCAATGCTCAAAAGAAGGATGCCTTAGAGAATGCTACTCTTTTATCTCCAAGTGATGTGGGTATTGAATCCATCATCGTTGCCCATGATATTGCACCACACGATATGTTGCGCTTTAAGGAGCATGCCTTCACTGGGTTTGTAACTGATCTTGGAGGGAAGACTTCCCATACCGCAATTGTGGCTCGCAGCATGGAAATTCCTGCAGTAGTGGGCGTACGCCATGCAAGCGAGATGATTCGCCATGGCGATTGGTTGGTATTAGATGGTGAGCATGGAGTGGTGATCGTTTGTCCTGACGAGCAATTGTTAGCAGAATATCGGAAGCTACAAATGCTAGCCAGCAAAGAGGCACGCAAGCTTCAGCAGCTTAAGCACTCGAGGACAGCTACTGCTGACGGTGTAGATATTGAACTATTTGCCAATATTGAATTGCCTGAAGATGCCAATCAGGCGCTAGCACTTGGTGCAGTTGGGGTGGGGCTGTTTAGGTCTGAGTTCTTATTTATGGATCGTAAACAAGCCATACCAAACGAGGACCAACAGTATCTAGAATATCGTCGAGTGGTTGATTTAATGCATGGTTTACCAATTAATATTAGAACGATTGATGTGGGCGCAGATAAAGCGCTAGGCGCTGGTGCTGATCTCTCTCAAACAGGCACTTCACCTTTAGGATTACGCGCGATTCGCTGGTCCTTGACGGAGCCAGAAATTTTCTTGACCCAGTTGCGGGCAATTTTGAGAGCTTCGGCTTATGGGCAGGCGCGCATCATGATTCCGATGTTGGCCCATGCTAAAGAGATTGATGAAACTTTTCGCTTAATAGAAAAAGCAAAGCAGCAATTACACCAACGTGGTCAAGCATTTAATCCCAATATTCAAGTGGGCGCGATGATTGAAATTCCTGCAGCTGCTTTGGTATTGCCCTTATTTATTAATCGCTTTGATTTTCTCTCCATTGGTACTAACGACTTGATTCAGTACACTTTAGCAATTGACCGCTCAGATCATGCTGTAGCTCACTTATATGATCCGCTTCATCCGGCTATTTTGCTTTTGCTCGATAGTATTATTAGCCAAGCTAAACGCGCTAATATTCCGATTGCTGTTTGTGGCGAGATGGCTGGGGATCCCACACTAACAAAGCTTTTATTGGCTTTAGGTTTGACTGATTTTTCTATGCACTTCAGTCAATTATTGTTGGTTAAGCGCGAGATATTGAAGGCAAACGTAGGCCTTTTAAAGGCGCGTATCTCTAGGGTGCTAAAGGCTTATGAGCCAGAGGACCAAGCAAAAGCGCTAGAGCGCTTACTCTCCTGAAAATTTAGTGACTTTTTCCGCATACTAGACAATCTGGGTTGCGAGAAATATGGATTTCGTCAATTTGGGTATTGCGCCCATTCCAGAGCAGCATACGGCCGACGAGAGGCTCCCCAAAGCCGATTAATACTTGTAAAGCTTGAGCGGCTTGCATTGCTCCTATGATCCCTACAAGGGGAGAGAATATGCCCATACTGGCACAACTGACTTCTTCAAAAGATTCTTCAGGAGAAAAAATACAGGCGTAGCATGGCGAGCTTGGTTTACGGGGATCAAACACGCTAATTTGACCATCGAAACGTAAAGCAGAACCAGATACTAGTGGGGTCAAGTGCTTTACACAGCTTGCATTAATTAAATGACGCGTAGAAAAATTATCAGTGCAATCCAATACGATATCAACACTAGCTAAAAGCTCATCAAGTAGTTGCGTTGTAGCTCTAGCTTCAATAGTGTCAATTTGAATGCTAGAGTTCAGCCTCTGCATAAATTCTTTTCCAGAGGCCACCTTGCTTTTGCCAATACTATTTTCAGCATGCATGATTTGACGCTGTAGATTGGTAAGCTCTACTTGATCGTGATCCATCAGTGTAATGAAGCCAAGCCCAGCAGCCGCTAGATATGGCGCTGTAGCGCTACCTAGCCCACCTGCTCCTATCACTAGAGCGTGTGACTGTAGCAACTTTTCTTGACCTACTACATCAATCTCTTCAAGGAGTAGGTGTCTCGAGTAACGAAGTAGCTGCTTGTCATTCATCTGCAGGTTCGAGCCCTATTAAAAGTTACTCGAGCTTGGACGAAGAACGTTGCACCGGTTGACCACTAATAAAGGCAACTGCCTGAGAAAGCATGAAGTCATTTGCACTACCTAATTCCGGTGGCTTCTTGTTCTTTTCTTTCTCTTTATCCTCAGGAGTTTTCTTCGCATTCTTTTCTTCTATGCGCTGTAACTCTTCAAGACGACGCTGCTCACGATCTTTAATCAGTTTGTCTTCGGCAGATTGCTTATTGCGTAGATGTTTTTCGCTGTCTATCTCGCGAGTAATTAATACGTCGTCTGGATCACCATCTTTATTTTGATCAACCGGTATATCGGGTTTGACACCAAATGCCTGAATCGATTTCCCACTTGGTGTGTAGTAGTAAGCGGTAGTGATTTTTAGAGCTGAATCATTTGTTAGTGGGCGAACTGTTTGTACAGAGCCCTTACCAAAGGTTGTTTTACCAATAATGGTGGCACGCTTGTAGTCTTGCAATGCTCCGGCAACAATTTCTGATGCTGAGGCTGAGTAAGCATTGACTAAAACTACCATTGGTAGTTTCTTAAACATGGCTGGTACTCCAGCCAATGGATCCCCAGGCTCATTAAGGCGATACATTGCTGGTGAGGCATTAAATACTTGCTTAGAATCCTGGGCCTGGCCCTTAGTGCTGACAATCACTACATCAGGAGGTAGGAAGGCTGCTGCTACACCAACTGCGCCTTGTAAAAGGCCGCCCCCGTTGTTTCTTAAATCTAGAATGATCCCTTTTAGCTTGGGATTCTGGTTTGCAATTTCTGTCAGTTTTTTAGCAAGATCTGGAATGGTGCGCTCTTGAAAGCTAGTAATTCTAACCCAGGCGATATCGTTATCTAAGATTTTAGTTTTAACCGATTGCACTTTAATTTCTGCGCGAGTGATGGTAATTGGAAAGCTGCGCTCTTCACTTTTACGAAATATCGTTAAGGTAATTTTGGTACCTGGTGTACCGCGCATAGTACGCACTGCTTTATCAAGTGACATGCCCCTTACCGGTTTGTCATCTAGGCGGGTGATCAGATCACCAGCTTGGAGGCCAGCACGTGCAGCTGGACTGTCTTCAATTGGATTCAGTACTTTGACAAGACCATCTTCGGAGGTAATCTCAATTCCAAGGCCTGCAAATTTTCCGGAAGTTTGTTCTCGCATTTCCGAAAAATCTTTTTTATCCAAGTAGGTAGAATGAGGATCTAGGCTACTCACCATGCCTTTAACGGCATCTGTTAGTAACTGCTTATCTTCGATAGGCTCTACGTACTCACGTTTGATTTGAGCAAAGACATTAGATAAGGTGCGAAGCTCATCTAATGGAAGTACGGTCCCTTGTTGAGCGCTAGCTGAAAATTGAATAGTGGCAGCGACCCCAGCAATTAAGCCGACTGAAATGAGAGCAAAGTTTTTGAGAAATTGACGCATAGATGCTTTTTGTCCTAGTCCAAATAAAAATGTTGAATGGGTTTAAGGTTGTCATCCAACTCATAAACCAGTGGTACGCCGTTCGGTATATTAACTTCCATAATGGCTTCATTAGACATTTGATCCAAATACTTAATTAAGGAACGAATGCTATTGCCATGTGCTACTAAGAGTACACGTTTATTTGCTTTTAGGGCTGGCGCAATGGATTCATTCCATAACGGTAGAACGCGTTCCACATTGTCTTTGAGACACTCACCCAGAGGAATATCCGTAGAGCTCAGCTTGGAGTAGCGAGGATCTTTTTGGGGGTTACGCTCATCATGAATCTCTAAAAGTGGGGGGCGTATATCATATGAACGACGCCAGATATGCACCTGCTGATCTCCATACTTAGCAGCTGTCTCAGCTTTATTGAGCCCTGTTAAGGCGCCGTAATGTCGCTCATTTAATCTCCAGCTATGAACGACTGGAAGCCACATCAGATTCATGGCGTCTTGAACGTGCCAAAGTGTACGAATGGCTCGCCTTAGAACCGAGGTATAGGCTACATCGAACTCATACCCCCCTTTTTTAAGGCTTTCTCCTGCAATGACGGCCTGATCCCTACCCTTGGGGGTTAAGTCAACGTCCGCCCAGCCAGTGAAGCGGTTTTCCAGGTTCCAGGAAGATTCACCATGACGAATAAGAACAAGTTGTTTCATAGAGCCATTCTATAATCTGATGATGAACTTTCTCACGCAAATTGATAATTTAGCGCTAATTGCCCTTTTAGTGGTTTCGGGCACTGCACTTTTCCTACCCACATTATCTACGCTTATTGGCGGAAAAGGCTTGTCGCCTACCGAAGCCACTATTTGGATTAATCGACGTAAGGCAGCCGTCTTAGACTTACGTCCTTTAGACGCTTATAAAGCGGGCCATTTGCCTGGTGCAAAACACATCGATGCCGCTGGGTTTTCAGCGAGTGTTGAAAAGTTAAAGTTAGACCGTAAAAACCCAGTGGTATTGGTTTGCGAAACGGGTACTCTTTCTCGTAAATCTGCAACTGAAATGCAAAAGTTAGGTTTTGCAGAGGTAGCCGCGCTCGATGGCGGCGTTCAGGCTTGGAAAGAATCGGCCCTGCCATTAATCAAGTAGGAGAAGTAATGCCTCAAGTAACAATGTATAGCACGCAGGTTTGCCCATATTGCGTGATGGCAGAAAAGCTATTACTCAAAAAAGGCGTATCTAATTTAGAAAAAATCTTAATTGATCGCGACCCAGTACAACGCGAATTGATGATGACTCGTACTGGACGTCGTACTGTTCCGCAAATCTATATTGGGGAGACACACGTTGGTGGATATGACGATTTAGTGACCTTGGATCGTGCTGGTAAGTTAGATCCTTTGCTGATGTAATGTTTTAATACTTAAAGAAAAGAAAGTTTTCGATGACTGAACAATCTTCTGCACCTCAAGATGGAATCAATGGCTCAAATGAGCCAGGGTTTCGGATTCAGAGGATTTATCTGAAGGACCTATCTTTGGAGCAGCCTAATGCGCCACAGATTCTGATGGTTGCTTCTGAGCCTCAAATACAGGTGGAGATTGATATTGCGGTGACGCCATTAAGCGAGGGTATTTTCGAGGTGTCATTAAGTTCTACTATCACTGCAAAAGTAGATGCCAAGGTTTTATTCTTAATAGAAGCTAAGCAAGCCGGTATTTTTGAATTCAGCAACATTCCTGTTGAGCAAATTGATCCGATGTTGGGAATTGCTTGCCCAACGATTTTGTACCCTTATCTTCGTTCTAATATAGCCGACATGATTAGTCGTGCAGGCTTTCAACCGATTCATTTGAACGAGATTAATTTCCACGGCATGTATGAGCATCGAATGATGCAAGCTCAACAAGCAGCTGCTGAGGAAAGTAAGGGAACTCTTACTAACTAAAGCTCAGGAGAGGCCCACAGATCATGAAGGTGACGCTGCTTGGTGCTGGGGCTTGGGGAACCGCGATGGCTGCTCAAGCGGCCCATCATCTGCAACAGGATGATGTCTGCTTATGGTCTCGTAACGCTTCTCAGATAGCGCGGATGCAAGAGCGTAGAGAGAATATTCCTTACTTGCCTGGTATTACCTTGCCTCGGGGCTTGAAATTAGAGGACGTTTTTTCTAAGACTATTAAAAGATTATCAAAAAATGATTTATTAGTAGTGGCAACACCGATGTCTGGTCTTTCAGAAACGATTGCACTGGCCCTAAAAGAAGCAGAACACCCTCTCAATATTATTTGGTTGTGTAAAGGCTTGGAACCTCAAACTTCTTTTTTGCCACACCAAGTTGTAGAGCGTGAAAATAAATTACACAGCCACGGTTTAAATCATTCCTTTGGTGTCCTATCTGGACCTAGCTTTGCTCGCGAAGTAGCATCCGGAATGCCTTGCGCATTAACTGTTGCCAGTACCTCAAATGATCTGTGCGCTATTGTTCAAATGGCTTTTCATCACGGTAATATGCGCATCTATTCCAGTGATGATTTGATTGGTGTTGAATTAGGCGGTGCCGTAAAGAATGTGCTGGCTATTGCAGCAGGTATCGGGGATGGTTTGCACTTAGGTTTGAATGCACGTGCTGCAGTGTTGACGCGCGGTCTGGCAGAGATGAGGCGTTTAGTAAAAGCAGCTGGTGGTAGATCAGAAACCTGTATGGGTTTAACGGGTGTAGGCGATTTAATTTTGACTGCGACGGGCGATTTGTCGCGTAATCGACGTGTAGGTCTTGAACTAGCTGCTGGCAAGCCACTGCCTGAGATATTAAGTAGTCTAGGTCATGTGGCTGAAGGGGTGCTATGCGCATCAGCCATTGGCGAATTAGCAAAGCGCTTAAAGGTTGAAATGCCCATTACTGAAATGATGGGCGAAGTATTATCTGGCAAGTTGGCAGCACAAGATGCCATAAGAAAACTGATGGGCCGTGATCCCAAAATAGAAGCCTAGGGTTATTTACCGCCTGTTAGGCCATTTTGACGCCAGGCCTCGTAGACCACAATCGCAACGGTATTGGATAGATTAAGACTGCGAGAACTATCTTGCATCGCTAAGCGCATTTGATTAGGAATGGGGATTGAGTTTCTTACTTCATCAGTGATACCTTTAGTCTCTGACCCAAAAATAAAATAATCATTAGGTGCATATTGACCTTCATGAAATTTTCTGCTGCCCTTGGTGGTTAAAGCAAAAAGATGTTGTGGGCTTGGCTTTTCATCTTTTAAAAAATTTGCCCAACTGGAATGCACTTTCACCTTTGCAAATTCATGATAGTCCAGCCCTGCTCTACGCAATTTAGCATCTTCCATTGGAAAACCTAAAGGTTCAATGAGGTGTAATTTAGCCCCCGTATTGGCACATAGGCGAATAATATTTCCCGTATTGGGTGGTATCTCAGGTTCGAATAAAACGATGTTAAACATGCTGCGCTCTTTGATTATCTGAAGGATGTTTTGCTTGTTCGCAGTAATACCCAATTGGTTACACGCGAAACTCCATTGTCCTTCAGAATGCGTGCAATTTCATCTAAGGTAGCACCACTAGTCATCACATCATCAAAAACAATGACAGATTTATTTTCTAAAAGTGCAAGTGCATCCTTTTCAAGGTAAAAAGCCCCACGAATATTAGATTGCCTTATGGTTAGTGAGCTTCCTGCTTGCGGTTTCTGATGGTGCCGTCGTTTCAGGATGTAAGGCATTTTGTGTATGGAGTCCTTGCACTTAATGCGTCTTGCCAGCTCCCAGCTCTGATTAAATCCTCGCAGCCGGAGTTTCTCGGCGCTCAGCGGAACAGGTAACAAGTAATCCGCTTGTAATGTATTTAAATATTCAGGCATGACATCATTCCAGATGCTCGTGAGTCCATGCGCATAGGATAGGCGTTTTTGATACTTTAGTTGATGAAGAGCGTTTTGTAATTTGCCGTTATAAAATCCTAGACAATAGGTTTCATCAAAATAAGGCATATTTTCCAAACAAAGTTTACATTGCTGGCTAATTATCTCAGGGCTTGTGACTGGAATCCCGCATTGGTAGCAGCATTCGTAGTTACATAAAGCATCATTCATGCAAATTTTCATACAAGAGTCACAAACTCTAGCCCCTTGATACTGCTCACACACAATACATGCCGTCGGAAGCGCATACGAGCAAAAAGATTGAAAGATATTTTTTAGAAATTGCATGGGGCGCTGAGTATACTCAGCAAATGACCCAAGCAATCAGATGGTTACAGGATGAAATTGCAGATCGCATGCTGCAAAAGTTAGATATCGTGAAGTTAGATGTAAACGCCGCATTACTAGTCCCAGCATTTCCCGGAAAGTATTTATCTACTCTTACTAAACGCTTTCCTGGTGTGCGGATTGATAGCGTTTATGAAGAGGATTTATCCGGCATAAGCTCTTTCACTTTTAAGGCATCTTTATTGCGTCGACGTGTATTCAATGGTGCGCAGAACTGCTCCTTAGAGGACTATCTCAAGTCTGGGAAGTTAACTCTCCCAGATAATTCGGTAGATTTCATTTTTAGTGATCTTTTACTGCAGGATTTAGCAGACCCGCGCCATTTTCTTCAGGAGTGCTGGCGCGTCTTAAAAGAAGGCGGCTTGTTTAGTTTTAGTTATTTAGGGCCTGATACCGGAAAAGAATTACGAAGCGTTGATGCGGACATATTCAAATTGAAAAACCTGTTAAGTCCATGGGATATGCACGATATGGGCGATGCTTTATTGGGCGAGCGTTTTTCAGATCCCGTAATGGATATGGAGTTCCTTAATCTGGGCTATGAATCAGACGTCCTTTTACTAGCAGATGCAGGAGCACTAAAGTTAATTGAAAGCGCTCCAACAAAAACGCTTGAAAAGGGTCTTTTGCCTCAAAAACTGACTTTAGAGGTGGTCTATGGGCACACCTGGGCGATTGGAAAGCAGTTCGCTAGGGTACAGGACAAGGTTGCCTATATTGATGTTAATCAAATTGGACGCAAGTCTAGATGAGATTCTGCCTTAGTGTAAGTGTTTACTATCATTTTAACCTTTGCCAAGATTGAATGAGGCTAGATTCATGTGGTGTGTTCTTGAACCCAATTAACCCTATAATTAGGGTTGTTGGTATTGGTTTCACACTGCATTTTGAGCATTTAGGTAGTGTTTTTTGCTACCCGGCTCGCCACATTAAACAGAGAATAAGATGAATTTATTTGGAAAAGTCACTGGGGCTTCGCTCTATATAGCAGCGGCCTTTGGTACTGCTTTGGTACATGCAGCTGAGAACATGCCAGGCGGCCCTGCGGTTAATCAACTCAATTTTGCTGCACCTGCAACAAAAATTATGCAAGAAATCCACTGGCTTCATTGGATGATGTTGATACTTTGCGCGGTGATTTTTGTCGGTGTATTCGGTGTCATGTTTTACGCCATTTTGAGGCACCGTAAATCTTTGGGTCATAAGTCTGCTTCTTTCCATGAGAGCACCACAGTTGAAATTATTTGGACTGTGATTCCTTTGTTGATCGTGATTGGTATGGCATTGCCTGCAACGAAAACTGTTGTAGCAATGAAAGACACTACAAATTCAGATATCACTATTAAGACTACTGGTTATCAGTGGAAATGGGGATATGACTACATCAAAGGTGAGGGTGAGGGCATCAGCTTTTTGTCTACGCTATCTACTTCACGTGAAGCAATCAATAACTTAGCGCCTAAATCAAATACTTATTTGATGGAAGTTGATAACGAAATGGTTGTGCCAGTTGGCAAAAAAATTCGTTTGATCACCACTGCTAATGACGTTATTCATGCTTGGACCATTCCTGCCTTTGGCGTCAAGCAAGATGCCATTCCTGGATTTGTTCGAGACACTTGGTTCAAGGCCGAGACTATTGGCACTTTTCGTGGCCAGTGTTCAGAATTATGCGGTGCTCAGCACGCTTTTATGCCTATCGTTGTGAGAGTAGTTTCGCAAGAAGACTACACTAAGTGGGTAGATGAGAAGAAGAAGGAAATGAATGCAGCTAGTGATGATCCTACAATGGTATATACCCTTGATGATCAAAAAGAGCGCGGCGCTAAAGTATATGCATCAAACTGCGCTGCTTGCCATCAGCCAAATGGCAAAGGCGCTGGAGCATTCCCAGCATTAGATGGCAGCAAACTTGTTTTAGGACCAAAGGACGCTCAATACAACATCCTTATTAATGGTAAGGGCGCAATGCCGAAATGGGCTGGCGTAATCTCTGATGGCGATATCGCTGCAGTCATGACCTATACCCGTAATTCATGGGGTAATAAAATGGGTGATACCACTCAGACCCAAGAAATTATTACCGCACGGGGCGGCAAGTAATCCATTCATCAATACAGATAAAACGAAACCGGAGTAATCCATGAGCACAGTCTCTACCACCATTGACCACGCACACGATCATGTGCACGATGATCACACGCCACATGGATGGCGTCGTTGGTTGTTCGCAACTAATCACAAAGACATCGGTACGATGTATTTGATTTTCTCCTTTGTCAGCTTATTAGCTGGTGGCGTGATGGCCTTAGGCATTCGTTTGGAATTATTCCAACCAGGTTTGCAATTCTTGCGCCCAGAGTTCTTTAATCAATTGACTACCATGCACGGCCTGATCATGGTGTTCGGTGCAATCATGCCCGCTTTCGTTGGTTTTGCTAACTGGATGGTACCTTTGCAAATTGGTGCATCTGATATGGCATTTGCTCGCATGAACAATTTCAGCTTCTGGATCTTGCCGGTTGCTGCATCGTTATTGTTTGCTACCTTCTTGGTTCCTGGTGGTGCACCTTCGGGCGGCTGGACACTTTACGCGCCGTTGAGTATACAGATGGGTCCTGGAATGGATATGGCAATTTTTGCCCTCCATTTATTGGGTGCTTCTTCCATCATGGGATCAATCAATATCATCGTCACCATTTTGAATATGCGCGCTCCTGGTATGAGCTTGATGAAGATGCCGATGTTCTGCTGGACTTGGTTAATTACAGCTTACTTATTGATTGCCGTAATGCCGGTGCTAGCAGGTGCAATCACCATGGTGTTGACGGACCGCCACTTTGGAACCTCTTTCTTCTCTGCTGTAGGTGGCGGTGACCCAGTGATGTTCCAGCATATTTTCTGGTTCTTTGGACACCCAGAGGTTTACATCATGATTCTTCCAGCATTTGGAATCGTGAGTGAAATCATTCCAGCATTCTCCAGAAAAACTTTGTTTGGCTATAGCTCGATGGTGTACGCAACATCATCGATCGCAATTTTGTCTTTCATTGTTTGGGCTCATCACATGTTTACAACTGGCATGCCAGTGACTGGCCAACTCTTCTTTATGTATGCAACGATGTTGATTGCTGTTCCCACAGGTGTGAAGATCTTTAATTGGGTTGCTACGATGTGGCAAGGTTCCATGACCTTTGAAACCCCGATGTTGTGGGCGATTGGTTTTATTTTCGTCTTCACCATGGGTGGCTTTACTGGTTTGATCCTAGCATTGGCGCCAATCGATATTGGCCTTCAAGATACTTACTACGTGGTTGCGCACTTTCACTATGTATTGGTGGCTGGCTCCTTGTTCGCGATGTTTGCTGGGTTTTATTACTGGTGTCCAAAGTGGACTGGTTACATGGCGAATGAAACTCGCGGAAAAATCCACTTTTGGTCATCAATGATTTTCTTTAACATTACCTTCTTCCCAATGCACTTCTTGGGTTTAGCGGGTATGCCACGTCGCTATGCTGACTATCCAACTCAGTTTGCCGACTTCAATGCTTTTGCATCGATTGGGGCATTGGGTTTTGGTTTGTCGCAAGTTTATTTCTTACTCTTTGTTGTCATGCCAGCGTATCGCGGTGAGGGAGAAAAGGCAGCGATGAAGCCTTGGGATGGTGCTAAAGGCTTAGAGTGGACAATACCTTCGCCAGCGCCACATCACACTTTTGAAACTCCACCAAGTAAAGAGCAAGTACGTGAAGCAGGAATTTAATTCCTCCGAGAAACAAGCCCTCTCTGCGAATAATCGCAGGACGGGCTTTATTCTTTTGAGTGTTGTGCTGGTCTTTTTTATTGGCATTATGATCAAACGGAGCTTTTTGGGTTAATCCCAAGGATCGAGATGATTACTACTCAAGCGCTTAATCGTCAAATTTTATTTAAGCTATTAATTGCAGCAGTAATGATGTTTGGCTTTGGCTACGCTTTGGTTCCTTTGTATAAAGCATTGTGTGAGGTCACCGGAATTAATGTGATTACCAGCAAGAATAATTACGGTATCAGGGCTTTTAGCCCCAATAAGGTTGGCAATACTCAGGTTAACTATGCACGTACAGTAACGATCGAATTTGATTCCAATAGTCGTGGGCCTTTTACGTTCAAGCCAGTCAAGAACTTCTTAGAAGTACATCCTGGTGAAATGATTGAGATTGTTTATGAAGTAACCAATAATCTCAATCGCCCAATACGGGCGCAAGCAATACCAAGTTATGCACCTAAGAGTGCCACAGAGTTTTTTACTAAATTAGAGTGTTTTTGTTTTCAGGAGCAGACGCTGGCGTCAAATGAAATGAAGAAGATGCCAGTAGTGTTTGTGATTGATGCGGGTTTGCCTGATGATGTGAAAACAATTACTTTGTCTTACACCTTCTTTGAACTTGGTTTGGGGGGCACTCCACCAGCGCCAAAATCTAAAGTGGTCTTATGAAAAAGAAAAGTAGTTTTATGCAGTCTATGAAAGCAGTGATGTGGGGTTTTTTAGGAGTGCGTAAGAAGTCAGGCTTACAGGAAGATATAGCTTCACTGAGTTTTGTGCACATTATCATTGCAGGTGTTGTTGGGGCCTTGATTTTTATGGCTACTCTTCTCCTGATAGTGAAGCTAGTTGTGTCCCAATGATTATTTTTGATTGAATAGAGAGAATAAGATGTCATCCAATTCAACCCCGTACTATTACGTTCCTGGATTATCAAGACATCCAGCAATGGCCGCTATTGGCCTGATTGCTTTTGGCTTTGGCATGTCTGGATGGGTAAACCAGGCTTCTTGGGGTGGCCCGGTCACTTTGGCAGGCGTATTGTGGATTTTGTTTGTACTCTATAAGTGGTTTGGCGACACGATAGCTGAATCAAACGCTGGTAAGAACGGTGTCAACGTTGATATTTCATATCGCTGGTCGATGGCATGGTTCATCTTCTCTGAGATCATGTTCTTTGCGGCCTTCTTTTCTGCCTTGTTTTATGCGCGGAACATTGCCATGCCTTGGATGGGTGATGTAGAAAGCAAATTGCTGTGGCCCAACTTCTCAGCAGTTTGGCCTAATGATGGCCCCGCTGGTTTGGTTGAGAAATTCACCACCATGGGTCCTTGGCCTATCCCTACGATTAATACTTTATTACTCTTGAGCTCAGGCGTAACAATTACTATCGCCCACCATGCTTTAGTTGAAAACCATATGAAGAAAGCCATTTATGGCTTAGCTGCCACAGTTTTTTTGGGCTTTATCTTCTTGGGCTTTCAGGTTTATGAGTATTACCATGCCTACCATGAATTGAACTTGAAATTAACTTCGGGTATGTATGGTTCAACTTTCTACATGTTGACTGGTTTTCATGGCTTCCACGTATTCTTGGGCGGCACAATGTTAGCAATTGTTTTACGACGCATGATTCGTGGCGACTTTACCTCTAAGCAGCACTTTGCTTTTGAGGGTGCTGCATGGTATTGGCACTTTGTTGACGTAGTTTGGCTTGGCCTCTATATCGCCGTTTATTGGATGTAAGCTAATTAAAAATCGGGGCGTTAAGCCCCGTTTGATTTTTAGGCATTCTTTTTAGTTTGTGCCTACTTTGATGCCAGTAGCTTCAATCAGGCCAAAGTAGTGGGCTAACAAAATCCCGATGAATAACGCAAGTGATAGCCCAATACGTAGCATCAGTGAGCGAACCATTCTGGGGCTATTGCCCCTATCTTTCATCATGTAATACAAGGCTGATCCTAAGCTAGTAACAATCATTAGTAGGACAATTGGAATAATCCACTTCATCTCAAATCCTTAACTTGAATAATTTTTTCACTGCCCTCATTGCTAAGCGCATAGTTGCTACTGTATCAGCCCTGCTGGTCATTGCAATTGCTTGTGGAGCAGGTTATTGGCAATTGAGTAGAGCGAATACGAAAATTGCTTTGGCTGCCAATTTATTGGCACGTCAACAAATGCCCATTCTAAATGCCAATACTGGAGCTTGGACTTTTACGGAGGCTGCTGAGCGTCGGATGATTGCTCGTGGCCGATATATTCCGGATGCGGCTATATGGCTGGATAACCGCCCAAGGCCATTACCGGTTGGCGGGGCTGGTAGTCCAGCACAAGCTGGTTTTTACCTCATGATGCCTTTTAGATTGGAAGGCCTTGATGAGGTTCTTTGGGTGAATCGTGGATGGGCGCCACGCAATCAAGAAAATCGAGAGTCTTTGCCACCAGTTAAAACGCCAGCAAATACGATCAATATTGAGGGCATTGTATTTGCCCACCCTGGCAAGGTATTTGCCTTAGGCGATGTCAAAGGTCTTGTGGATGCTAGTAAGCCTCGTATCGAACAAAACTTTGATTTAGAGGGTAATGGCAAGCTACATAGCTGGACTCAAAGCCCATTTATTTTGCGTGAGAATGACGCAGGTATCGAGGATGGCCTACTGAGAAAGTGGGCACCCCTGACGACAGGAGTGGATCGCCATTATGCTTATGCATTCCAGTGGTTTGCATTAGCAGTGTGCGGTTTCTTATTTTGGTTCATTAGTGGCTTACGTCAATATCGGCGTCAAGGCGTTACAAATGGGGATTAAGAGTGAGTGATAAAGAGTTATTAATTCCGGCGTCACAGACTGATGCAGCAATCAATGCGCGCACACGCCGTGGTCGCATCCAAATGCTGTTGTTATTGCTCGCCTGTGCTTCACCAGTCATCGCCTCTTATTTGGCTTATTACGTCTTTAAGCCTGAAGGTGGAAAAACTAATTTTGGAACTTTGGTTTATCCCGCACAAGAATTAAATCCTGCCTGGCTCAGTGTGCCTATTCAGGGAAAGTGGACAATGTTAATTGCTCGCCCTGCTAGTGATTGTCAGATAAAAGATGATAAATGTATTGAGGCATTATTTTTAATGCGTCAGGTAAAGGTAGCGATGGGGAGAGAGAGTAAGCGAGTGCAGTTACTCTGGGTGAATACCGATGGAAAGCCAGTAGACCCTGAGGTCACAAAAATTTATGATGAACAATCTGCCGGTTTAAAGATTGTGACTCTACCAACAGACCCACAGCTCAAGGCGCAATTTGAAGAGTGGCTTAATAAGGAAGGGTCTGGTCAGCAGATTCAGTTAATCGATCCCAGTCCTGCAAAGATGATGTTCTTCCCGGTGACAAATTCTCCAAAAGAATTTGCCGGCATGAAAAAGGATTTAGAAAAGCTATTAAAGCTTAATCACAAGGGTGAGAAATTGTAATGCCTGATCTCGTATTACTTTTAGAGTTGGGGGCTATTGCAGTCGTGTTTGCAGGGATTCCCTTGGCTTATCTTTGGACGAGGTCTGGCTATAGCTTCTTTCAAAAATTGAATTGGGTTATAGTTTTTATGACTTTTGATTTGATTGTATTTGGAGCATTTACTCGTTTGTCAGA
>JABMMT010000077.1 GCA_013205155.1 Betaproteobacteria bacterium
CTACCAGGCTGCGCTACACTCCGACGGAACAGACATTCTACACTGAGAAGGCTCTGAGAGGCAAATACTGTAAGATGCTGTGCATGAGCGCCTCATTTTTAAGCAAAAATAGTAAACGATTCCGAGGGTTAATTGCCCTGAGTTTTCTACTAGCCAGCTTAATTGGCACTCACTGGATTGGCTTTAATCACAACATCGCTCACTCGGGCATCCATAGCGCTGAACTTAGCTACCAAGACCATAGCTCCGATGTGGAACATGGTTCAGCTAGCTGCCACCTACTTGATGCATTAACCCTTGCTGGATTTATTGCCTCCGATGTCAGTATTTTTACAAGTAACAAGCCTGTAAGCCAAGCACTCAATACTTCTGATCAATCGTGGTCTGAGCGTATTCATGTTGGGCTTTACCAATCAAGAGCCCCGCCCTCTTTCATTCTATAAATCTTCTTAATTCACCAAACTATTTGTTTGGTGATCTGATTTTTTTCGCCATTCCAAGTGAATGCGAGTATTTGAATGAAAGAATAAAATGCATCCAACTAGCCAACCCGTAGCTAAGCACAAGCTTATCTACATCATTCTTGTATCAGGTCTCATCAGTTCAGGCGCAGTAGCCCAATCGCAACCTTCACTCGAGGTAACAGCAACAGGATCACAAGAATCTATACAAAGTATTTTGACACCAAATAAAATACTGCAAGGCGACGAACTGCTCAATAAATTAGGTACTACTCTTGGAGCCACTTTGGCTAATGAATTAGGGGTGTCTGCAACAGGCTATGGTGCCGGCTCATCTCGTCCAGTGATTCGGGGGCTTGAAGGTGCCCGTGTACAAATTTTGCAAAATGGTCTATCTGTAGGTGATGTTTCTAACATCTCACAAGACCATGCTGTTGGCAACAATATGCAAAATGCCCGCCAAATCGAAATCTTGCGCGGTGCCGCAGCTCTACTCTATGGATCAGGCTCAAGTGGTGGCTTAGTCAATGTGGTCAATGACCGAATTCTGACAAATCTTCCAGACCGTCCAACCGGGGCAATCAACACTAGTTATGAAACCGTGAATAACGGAAGAGCTGGGGCACTGCAAGTCGATAGTGCTTTTGGCTCAGTAGCAGTCCACCTAGATACCGCTATTAATAATGCCAATAACTACACTATTCCTAGTGGCTCAGTTCAGGCACCTGGCGGCTGGACGTTACCACCAGAAGGCGCCGAGGCGACTAATTACACTGGCAAGCTTCCCAATACATTTAGCAACCAAAATAATTTAGGTTTTGGGGTGTCTTACATTGGTAAGTCTGGATACACCGGTATATCAGTTGAACGCTTGAATAACAATTATGGAATTCCAACACCCGAAGGCGGATCGATTAATCAATCACAGAATCGCTATGATTTACAACATCAAACACGCGATCCATTTTCAGGATTTACCTCTTTTAAATTTAGTGCCGCAAATACAAACTACAACCATACTGAATTTACTAACCAGGGTGAAGCAGCTTCCCAGTGGAAGAATATTGCAAATGAAGCACGCATTGAATTAGCTCACAAACCTATTGTTGGATGGCAAGGTACGTTTGGTGCGCAAATTACAGCCTCTTCTTTAAATGCTACTGAAGTTGGTACAGCAAGTTACGCAATTGTTCCGCCTACTAAAACCAATTCGAGTGCATTATTTTGGATTGAAGAAGGCAAATGGAATTCCCTGCAAGGTAATCTTGGTTTGCGCTATAACAACGTTTCGCAGAATCCAAACTTAGGCACTGAATTGGTTCCACAGGAAATAAATACAGGTGGCGATACACCAAGCATCGCACTGCAAAACCGGAACTTTAATTTGATGTCCTATTCTGCTGGTGGCTTATGGAACTTTATGCAAGGTCATAGTGCCGGTATAGCCTATACAGTATCCCAACGTGCACCTAGTGCACAAGAGCTCTACTCGTATGGCGCACATGAATCGACAGCAACTTTTGATATTGGTAATCCTAACCTCAATAAGGAAACCTCGCATAACCTCGAGTTCAATATTCAAAGGACCAGTGGCTTATTGCGTGGTAAAGCTAGCGTCTATGCAAATCGCTTCAATAACTATATATATGGTTATTACACTGGCCAATCGGTTCCTGATGCGGAAAACTTTTCAGTTGTAGTAGCTCAACAAGCTTCGGCGACAATTAAAGGGGTTGAAGCAGAGCTTACTTATAACTGGAGGCAGCATGGAGTTGGTGGGCGGATCTTTGGCGATGCCTCACAGGGAACTTTTGATGCTGGCGGTAATTTACCGCTTCAACCAGCGCCACGTCTTGGTGCTGAGATTGCCCACCAACGTAATGGTTGGCTCACTAATGCAACTTATATCTACAGCTTTCAACAAAATAGATTGGCAGATTGGGAACAGGGTCCCGCACCAAGCTATAACTTATTAAATGCAGGAATCTCCTATACAGAGAAAATTAAGGCTGTTAATTGGACTGTGTATATGAACCTGAAGAATCTCCTGAATGATCAAATTCGGTATGCCACAACACCAATGGCTGTGAGACTCTATGCTCCTCAACCAGGACGTAGTTTTATGGTGGGCTTAAGAGGAACTTTTTAATTAATATACTTCAGGCACATACATTTTTGGCGGCACCGGGCCACGCAAATAATCTGGATTAAGGACGCGTGCCGGTAATGTAATGGTTGGGTGGTCGACTTCTTTATAGGGAATTTGGTTCAGCAAATGGGTAATACAGTTAAGGCGTGCCTTCTTCTTATCATTTGCTGCAACCACCCACCATGGTGCCTCTGGGATATGCGTACGCTCAAGCATGGTCTCCTTGGCCTTGGTATAGGCCTCCCATAAACGACGCGCCTCTAAATCCATAGGGCTAAGCTTCCACTGTTTGAGTGGATCATGAATACGCATCATAAAACGGTTATATTGCTCATCATCTGAAATTGAGAACCAATATTTGATCAGGATAATTCCTGAATTAATCATCATGCGCTCAAGATCGGGCACTGTTCTTAAAAATTCTTCATATTCTTTCTTGGTGCAAAAGCCCATAACCTTTTCAACGCCAGCTCGGTTGTACCAGCTTCGATCAAATAGGGCTATTTCACCACCAGCAGGCAACTGAGAGATATAGCGTTGAAAATACCATTGAGTTTTCTCACGTTCATTGGGTGCTGGCAAAGCAACAACCTTACAAACTCGTGGATTTAAGCGTTGAGTAATACGCTTAATAGCGCCCCCCTTACCTGCAGAATCACGGCCCTCAAAAAGAACGGCAACCTTCATATTATTGGCAACAACCCAGTCTTGAAGCTTTACTAGCTCACCTTGAAGACGAAATAATTCTTTGAAATATACATTGCGTGGGATCTGGGATTGACTATTCCCATCTGGAGACAGGCGATCATCATCAAGCTCCATTTCGAGCTCCTCGTCCATGCTATCCAGTATTTCTTCTTGTGCACGGCGATACCACTCAGCCATTTCTTTGTGCTTTGAGCTCATTTCGGTTCCCCTTGCGGTATTTTAAAATGTAACTTAAAGATATGACAGATTTATTACTATATTTATTTGGGCCCTAAAGTTGCAGAAATTTGCTCTTGGCTATGCAATGCCAGCCATTTTCGATCTCTTGAGAATGCTGAATCAGCCTCAGTTGGAAGGATAAAAGTGAGGTCAACACGTAAATCATGGTGCCTCAATATTTTAGCAATTGACTCTAAAAGCCCCATGTCTCCAACAAAAGCTGCTACATCTGAACGTGAACCCGTATTTTGATCAAAATATTGAATGGCAACGGTATATACCGGCACTTTACTAATCACCGCTGATTCAAAAAGGTTTGTTTTAAATGGCCTAACACTGTACCCCTCTGTTGAGGTCCCTTCTGGGAATATACAAATAGACTCACTCTGAAGAATTTGGGCCATATGATTTACTACCTGAGCTGCATTTCTAGAATTACCTCGCTGAATAAAAACAGTACCCAATTGTTTTGCCATCCAACCAAAAATAGGCCATCCCTCTACTTCTGACTTGGCTACAAAACGAATTGGTTTGAATGCATTGATTGCGTGTATATCTAACCATGAGATATGGTTAGATACCAATAAGTATGAAGAAGTCGGCATTACGGATGGATTGATTACCTTTAACTGAACACCCAAAATTTTTAGAAGTCTAAGAGACCATTTTTGTATATGGGCATGCTTATTTTTAATGCTGGCTGATGGAAAAACAAAAACTAAAGTGAAAACTCCATAAAAGATATGGGCGCAGATAAGGCACCAATGAACAAAAAGGTTCGGATATGAGCTTGCTTTAGAGAGCTTGATAGATTGGATAGTCATCTTGCTATGAAATATAAAACAGATCTGAAATCGGTGCGATAGTCATAAAAATGCCATAAAACTGTCATGATGATTACATATTGACTTGGCTTAATACATGCTCATGATCCATTACAGAGCTATCTGGATTTCAGACGTGCACCTAGGAACATCAGGGTGTCAGGCAAACTACCTCCTCGATTTTCTAAAACATAATGAAGCTGATAAGTTTTATCTTGTCGGAGACATTATCGATGGATGGAGACTGAAAAAGTCATTTTATTGGCCACAATCACATAACGATGTAGTGCAAAAACTCTTACGTAAGGCGCGCAAGGGAACTGAAGTTATTTATGTACCAGGAAATCATGATGAAAGTGCCCGTCAATTTTTTGGACTTTCCTTTGGTGACATTAAGGTTGTGGAAGAAGTCATTCACGTTACTGCTGATGGCAAAAGGCTCTGGGTTACTCATGGCGACTTGTTCGATGGGGTAATGCAATATGCCAAATGGTTAGCCTATGTTGGAGATACGCTCTACACGTTTATCCTATTCGTTAACCGTCATTTTAATATGATCAGGGTGAAAATGGGCTTGCAGTACTGGTCCCTCTCTCAGTACCTTAAGCATCAAGTCAAAAATGCAGTCAGTTACATTGCTGATTTTGAACACATTATGGCTAGAGAGGCGCGACTCCGAGGTTGTGACGGTGTTGTCTGTGGACATATCCATAAAGCTGAGATCCGTGAAATTGATGGTTTGATCTATTGCAATGATGGCGACTGGGTCGAAAGTCTTACAGCTTTAGTTGAAACTCATACGGGCGAACTCAAAATTATTCATTGGCCCCATATTAAAGGTGAGCCAGTCGAAACTCCGGAAATCACATACCAACCCGCTGTTGAAGCACTTATAAAAGAGGCTGCTTTATGAAAATTATGATCATTACCGACGCATGGGATCCACAAGTCAATGGTGTAGTAAGAACCTTAAAGCAAACTCGTGCTGAATTAATCGCTATGGGTCATGAAGTAGAAATGATTACCCCAAATGGTTTTAAGTCCATTCCCTGCCCAACCTATCCCGATATTGCGCTCTCTCTTTTCCCTGGTAAAGAAGTAGCCCGGAAAATTAAGGAATTTGCACCTGATGCGATGCATATTGCTACTGAAGGTCCTTTAGGTTTATCGGCGCGCTCTTATGCCGTCAAAAATAGATTACCTTTTTCAACCGCCTATCACACTCGTTTTCCTGAATATGTCAAGGCTCGCACAGGCATTCCACTCGGACTCACCTATACATTTATTCGCTGGTTTCATAAGCCCTCCATGGCAGTCATGGCACCAACCATTGTTGTGAAAGATGATTTAGAAAAATATGGCTTGCATAATGTTGTTTTATGGTCAAGAGGGGTCGATCTGGATATTTTTAAGATGCAAGAATCCAAATCTTTAAATACAGCCCACCCCATTTTTCTCTACGTAGGAAGAGTTGCTGTAGAGAAAAATATCAACGCTTTTTTAGAATTAGATTTGCCTGGATCTAAATGGGTAGTTGGCGATGGCCCTGCAATGTCTGGAATCAAAGAAAAGTATCCTGATATTAATTATCTGGGTGTCTTACAGCAACACGAGTTAGCGAAGGTCTATGCTGCAGCTGATGTATTTGTATTCCCAAGCAAAACGGATACATTTGGCCTAGTACTGCTCGAAGCAATGGCCTGTGGCACACCAGTTGCCGCATATCCTGTAACTGGCCCGATTGATGTTTTGGGCAATTCTTCTGCCGGTGCAATGCATGAAGACTTACGAGAAGCCTGTATGCAGGCATTAAAAATTCCTCGCGAAGTAGCCAGGGCTCATGCTGAGAAGTTTTCATGGCGAGCTGCCTCAGAACAATTTGCAAACCACCTAAAGCCAGTAGCCACCACAGATGTTCATATAACTGCCCTCGCCTAAAGGACGGAACTCTGTGAACCCTAAATACCATATCAATCAAAATCCCCATAAGGGAAATAAAGGGTTTACTCGAGCATGGCATGCGGCCAAAAATTCTTGGTGTGGTTTGGTGTATGCATTTATGGAAGAAAGTGCTTTTAGGCAGGAATTAACTTTATTGATACTACTTACCCCTGTTGCCTTCTTTTTACCAATTGATTACCTGGAGAAAGCCTTATTAATTTCTTCTCTCGTGATGGTGCTGGTAGTGGAGCTACTGAATTCTAGTGTTGAGGCGGCAATTGATCGCATTTCATTCGAGCATCATGATTTGTCAAAACGTGCAAAAGATTTTGGATCAGCTGCCGTCATGCTAGCACTCTTGATTGCAATCTTAATATGGTCAGCTATTTGCATTCCTCTTGTCTTAAAAATGTAACAAGTCACACATAACATTCATGCTATCTAGATAAAGGTTAAATATGTCAGACTTACCGAACCCAATTGGCGCTTTTGAAATCTTTAAGATCAAGAAAGAGCGGATACTAAAAGGCTCAAAATCAGGAGCGCTTAAAAAACTTTCTAAGAAATTAGCAAAAAAATTATTTGGGAAAAAATTTGCAACTAAAGCACGTGAGCAACTATCCGCACCAAAAGAAATTTCCTACATCAAGCCATCGGTCCACGTAAAGGCTAAAAAAGCGACATTTCAGATAAGCTGGGCATCTAATGCTACCGAGATTAAGGAGGCGCAACGTTTACGCTATAAGGTATTTGCAGAAGAAATGGGTGCTAATCTTTCACAAAACCTTGAAGGTTTGGATATTGATGAATTTGATGCCTATTGCGATCACTTGTTAATACGCGACCAGGATAGCTTAAAAGTTGTAGGTACTTACCGCGTACTCCCACCTCATAAAGCACAAGAAATTGGGCGCTTGTACTCAGACTCAGAGTTTGATCTAACACGTTTAAATCATTTGAGACCAAAATTAGTAGAGCTTGGAAGATCATGTGTGCACAAAGACTATCGTTCTGGTGCTGTCATCATGGCTCTATGGAGTGGCTTAGCCCAGTATATGCAAAAAAACGGATACGAAATCATGCTCGGTTGCGCTAGCATCCCAATGGCAGACGGTGGGCATTTTGCGGCAAGCCTATATAACTCATTAAATAATGAACAAATGGCGCCAACTGAGTTTCATGCATTCCCGCGCTTGCCGCTTCCTTTGGATAAGCTCAACGGTGGATTAGAAGTAGAGGCGCCTCCTTTGATTAAAGGCTACCTGAAGCTGGGAGCTAAAATTTGTAGCGCTCCAGCATGGGATCCTGACTTCAATACAGCAGATTTACTCACCATGCTACGTATTTCTGAAATTAGTCCCAGATATGCAAAGCATTTTTTTGGTCTTTAAATTACTTTAAACTAAGCTTGTATGAGTGGCCAATTCTCTCCCATTCGACAGCTTCTTTTTGTAAACTAAATTCAGTCAATGGGTGCTCTTCGGCCCATTCTTTTGATAGGCTGACTAAATAAGATCCACCATACTCCGAAACTTTTACCCTTGGCATATCAACATCATTACGTCCGCGACATAACACCTGGGCTAATCGAAGGCAAAAAAGCATCCGCCAATCATTGAAGCTCACATTATGGGAAAGTTTTCCTAATTTCCCTGTGTGACCTATCAATAAAGCCGCTAATCTTGCCTGATCATTTTTTGAAAATCCTGGCATATCTGCATTGCCAGCAATATAGGCAGAATGCTTGTGATATCCATTATGAGAAATAGAGAGTCCAATCTCGTGAAGATTAGCTGCCCACTGTAATAGGGCAATATTATCAGATCGATTTTCAACATCTGGTTTAGGTAGCTGCGCCAAGAAATCAGCAGCAAGTTTTCCTACGCGTGTTGCCTGTTCTCGATCTACAGCATAGCGCTGCATAAATTGCTCTACAGTGACGTAGCGCATATCGTGGTGTTGTGACCTGCCTAATAAATCATATAAAACACCTACACGAAGAGCTGCATCAGTCACTTCCATGGACTCAATTCCGAGCTCATCGAATACGGCTAACATAATAGCCAGTCCCCCAGGCCATACAGCCCTTCTATCATCTTTTAGACCGAGTAATTGAACCTGACTGATATGCTCATATTTCAGTAAATGTTTTTTAAGGGATTTGAGGCCTTCACGAGTGATCAGCCCACTGGAGCCATTGACACGACCCATGGTTAATCCATCACCATTGCCATTAAATTCATTTTGGGAAATGAGCTCTGCTAATGCACGAGCTGTTCCAGAGGATCCAATGACCTGCTTCCAACCACTTTTAAGATATGCCCCAGAAATTACCTGTATCTCGCGTCTGGCTGCTAACTCTGCCTCTTTAAATGCGTGGCTATCTATATTGCCTCTTGGAAAGAATCGCAAACTATGGGAAACGCAGCCAATATAAAGACTTTCCATCAATTTAGGTTCATAGCCTTTGCCGATGATGAATTCTGTTGATCCTCCACCAATATCGACTACTAATCTATTGCCCTGAACAGCCGGCACCTCATGAGCGGCACCAATATAAATTAAGCGAGCCTCCTCAACGCCAGCAATCACCTCAATTGGAAAACCGAGAGCTTCTTGTGCATCAAGAACAAATTTTTGAGCATTTTTAGCAACCCTAAGAGTATTCGTAGCGACAGCGCGAACATGGGAAGGGGCGAATCCACGAATACGCTCTCCAAAGCGTCTGATGGCAGATAAACCGCGCTGATAGGCCTCCTCGTCCAATAGCTTTGTGTCCGTTAACCCTGCTGCTAATCGAACTGATTCTCGCAAGGTATCAATAGGACGCAACTGGGTGCCAGACGAAGTATTGACAGCTTGTGCAACCAGCAGGCGAAAGCTATTGGAACCCAAATCCACTGCTGCTACTAAGTCAGATGATGTAAAAACTGAATCCAGTGGTTGATCTAACAAAATTTATCCTGAATGTGAAAACTCTGGTTCATTATGTCTGCAATATGCAAATTTTTTGACATATGTAGGAATTTAATGCTTTAACTACCAAGAAATCAGTTAAGCAGCTAAATTCTGTTCAGCACTTGAGCAGTCGAGATCACCAAAACTACAGAATATGCAGCAATCCCCCGATTTGGGCTTCAAAATTGCGTTACACACTCTACATTGAAA
>JABMMT010000078.1 GCA_013205155.1 Betaproteobacteria bacterium
ATTTAATACTAAGCAACCACCTTCGATGGTCGTGAGATTTTTATTTGCTTGAAAACTAAAACTTACTAGATCGCCAAAACTACCAATCTTTTTTCCATTCCACTGTGATCCAAATGCCTGGGCAGCATCTTCAACCACGCGAAGCTTGTGTTGTTTAGCTAAGGCATAGAGTTGATCCATATTGACTGGAAGACCCGCGAGATATACAGGCATGATGGCACGAGTTTTAGAAGTAATTGCAGCGGATACTTTATTTAAATCGAGATTGCGTGTAACAGGATCAACATCCACAAAAACAGGCTTTGCGCCAACTCCCAAGATGACATTTGAGGTCGCCACCCACGAGATTGGAGTGGTAATCACTTCATCGCCCCCGCCAATGCCGGCAACTTGTAAAGCAATCTTCATTGTTGCAGTGCCGTTTGCAAAACAGCGTACTGGCCTGCCACCAAAGTAATCCGAGAGCACTGCCTCAAACTCAGCCAGCTTGGGGCCGGAGGTCACCCATCCAGAGCGCAGCACTTCTGCAACCGCATCAATCGTTTCTTGATTAAAACTGGGGCGGGTAAAGGGAATAAATGCTGGCGTAGAAGCTGACATGATGAGCCTTTATTGTTGAGGCGAACTAGCAGTGTCCGGGTGTTTCACAATCACTCTGCGGGAGTCTCGATCGACCTCAAGCATTGGAAAGTTGATCTTCTGTAATGCAGTGTATTGCTCAGGAACCATTAAAGCATAAGCGGTCCGATCTTCTTTCCAGCGCTCCATAAAAGCATCTAGGCTAGGCATCCACAATGAAGGCTCTTGTTTAACTCCAAACTCTAATTCATCAGGGGATTCCACCATGATCATGGTTCTTTCCAAATAGAAAGGCATCGTGTGGTCTAAAAGCCGGACTGAATAAATATTGGCATTGGGCGGAATAAGCGCTTTGACTCGAGTAGCAAGATCAATTCCTGAGACCGCTCTTCCGAGGGTTTCGTGACCTGTGCCTGCAATGATGGCGCATAGAAAAAAACCACTAGCAAAACTAAAGATGCTACGAAGACCATGAAGTTTGCTTTGCCATGTAGCTAAAGCGCTAAAGGCAATCAATGCGATGAGGGCTGCAATCACCCAGTCTTGATATTGTGCGTAAGCTTCGATTTCATCGGGCCTAGCTTGAACGCTAACTTCAGAAATGAACAAGAATCCAACACATCCCAAGATTGCAAATCCTAAGGTTTGTAATCTCCAAAATAAGCCTAGTTCATTATTACTACGCAGTAGGTAATCTAATCGGCTTGCAATGAGAAGGGCTAGTGCAGGGAAGATGGGAATAATGTAGCCAGGCAACTTGGATTGGGAGAGGCTGAAGAAGACAAAAATCACCACACACCAACATGCTAGCAACCAACTACTTGAAAATTCTCGTTTACGTGCAGCAAAAGCTTGAGCAAACGCACCTGGGATTTGTAAAATCCAAGGAGATATACCGATAATTAACAGTGGAACAAAATAATAGATGGGGCCGGTTCTGCTATGAGCGTTATTTGTAAAGCGCTGCAGATGCTCATGAATAAAAAAGAATTCTAAAAATTCTGGGTGACGTTGGGATATCAGCAAAAACCAAGGTGCTGTGATGACTAAAAACAAAATGGTTCCACTAATTAAATGCAGTCGTGACCAAATTTTCCAATCCCATGCGCTAATGGAGTAGGCAATAAATACCATTGCAGGTATAGCCGCACCAATCACACCCTTTGAGAGTGTTGCTAAAGCCATCATGCTCCAACAAACCCACATCCAATGGCGACAACTATTTTTATTGCCTGCTGTTTGAGCCAATAAGAGACTGCACAAGGCGCTCACTAAGAAAGCAGAAAGTCCCATATCCAAGGAATTAAAGTGGCCACTAATAATCCACATTGGACTAGAGGCAAGCACTAGAGCGCTGAGCCATCCAGTTCGAGCATTAAAAATTCGCGCTCCGGTAAAGCCAATCAATAGGATCGTTAAAAATCCTGTTAAGGCAGACCACAGACGAGCTTGCCACTCTCCTAAACCAAAGACTTGAAATACGATTGCAGTTGCCCAAACTTGCAACGGTGGCTTTTCAAAATATTTATATCCGTTGTAGCGAGGGGTAATCCAGTCTCCAGTGACCAGCATTTCACGTGCCATTTCTGCGTAACGTCCCTCATCTGAGGGAATGAGATGGCGGTAATTAAGAGTGCCAAACCAAATCAGTCCATAAATGAGAGCAATGAGTAAAATTTTCCCTGGATGCAGCAAAGAAGATTGGCGGACATTCCCAAACTGCATCAAACAGACTCCACGATGAGTGCTAGTAGAACTTGGCGTCCCTCACCTACTAGGATGTTGTAGGTGCGACAGGCGGCTTGAGAATCCATGATTTCAAAGCCAATCTTGGCAGAAATGAGGTTTTTGAGTAGTTCTGGAGCAGGAAAGCGTTGGCGGCTTCCAGTTCCAATCAGGATTAACTCTGGTTTTAAGCCTACCATTTGGCTGAAGTGGTCTACTTTTAGGTCTTCAAATGACTCAACTGGCCATGCTGTGATGGCGCCATCCGAGCTGAGCAGTACTGCATGACTATAGGGAGTTTGATTAATTTCAACATAGCCAGGCCCGTAGCCCGTGATCGTATTGGCTCCAGAATGGGGATCAGATTGAAGCTTCAAGTGGACTCTCTGTCATAATTATGTAGATTATAGCTAGCTGTTTTTTTCTCAGATTTCAAGAACTTACTCTTTAATTTATTGTGAAACCTATCCTAAAGTCCCAAAAACTCAATGACGTCTGTTACGACATCCGCGGGCCGGTGCTTGAGCTCGCTCAGCGCATGGAGGAGGAGGGTCACAAAATCATCAAATTAAACATTGGAAATGTAGGGGTATTTGGCTTCGATCCACCTGAAGAGATTCAGCTCGACATGATTCGTAATTTAAGTAATGCATCAGCTTATTCCGACTCTAAGGGGATCTTTGCTGCACGCAAAGCGATCATGCAGTATTGCCAAGAAAAAGGAATTCAAGGCGTTGCTTTGGATGATGTCTATACCGGCAATGGTGTATCAGAACTCATTGTTATTTCAATGAATGCTTTACTCAATGATGGCGATGAAGTACTAGTGCCATCACCCGATTATCCACTTTGGACTGCTGCAGTGAGTTTGTCTGGCGGTACACCTGTGCACTATCTTTGTGATGAAGAGAAAGAATGGGCGCCTGACTTAGCTGATTTGCGCAAAAAGATTACACCTCGTACCAAAGCAATTGTGATGATCAATCCCAATAATCCAACAGGGGCTATTTATTCAAAAGAAGTCTTGCTAGAGCTCACTCAAATTGCTCGCGAGAATGGACTCATTCTGTTTGCAGATGAAATCTATGACAAGATGTTATATGACGCAGAGAAGCATACTTCTTTGGCTTCTTTATCAACTGATGTTGTTGTAATTACCTTCAATGGTTTATCAAAAAACTATCGTTCATGCGGTTACCGGGCAGGCTGGATGGTGGTTTCAGGTGATAAGGAGATGGTGCGTGACTATATTGAAGGTCTCAATATGTTGACCTCAATGCGCTTGTGTGCAAATGTGCCAGGCCAGTATGCGATTCAAACTGCCCTTGGTGGTTATCAAAGTATTAATGATCTAGTGAGAGAAGGTGGGCGTTTAGCTAGGCAACGTGACCTTGCCTGGAAGCTCATTACAGACATCCCTGGAGTCACTTGTGTAAAGCCAAAATCTGCTTTGTATTTATTTCCTAAATTGGATTCTGAAATGTATCCGATTAAAGATGATCAGCAATTTATTGCTGATCTCTTGAGGGAGGAGAAAGTATTGTTAGTGCAGGGCTCGGGTTTTAATTGGGGCAAGCCAGACCACTTCCGTGTAGTGTTCTTACCTCATGAAGATGTTCTTAAAGAGGCGATTGGTCGCCTTGCACGTTTTCTTGAGCGTTATCGCAGTAAGCATGGCCTCAAGACTTCTTTAACCGCAGCAAAGGCATCATGAAACCGATTCAAGTAGGTCTATTAGGTATTGGCACTGTTGGTGGTGGTGTATTCACTGTTCTCGAACGCAATCAAGATGAAATTCAACGTCGCGCTGGTCGGGGTATTCACATTAATACCGTTGCAGACCTTAATGTCGAGCGTGCCAAAGAAATTGTTAAGGACCGCGCACAGATTGTGAGTGATGCTCGTGCAGTGATCAATAATCCTGAGATTGACATCGTGGTTGAGTTGATTGGTGGTTATGGCATTGCCAAAGATTTAGTGCTTGAGGCAATTGCAGCTGGCAAGCATGTGGTTACTGCCAATAAAGCCTTAATTGCCGTGCATGGTAATGAGATATTCAAAGCAGCACATGCTCAGGGTGTGATGGTTGCTTTTGAAGCAGCTGTGGCTGGCGGTATCCCAATCATTAAGGCTTTACGTGAGGGCCTTACTGCAAACCGAATTGAATGGATTGCCGGGATTATCAATGGCACAACTAATTTCATTCTGACTGAGATGCGTGATAAAGGTTTGGACTTCGAGACCGCACTCAAAGAAGCGCAACGCTTGGGTTACGCTGAAGCAGACCCTACTTTTGATATTGAAGGTGTTGATGCTGCACATAAGGCAACCATCATGAGTGCAATTGCCTTTGGTATTCCGATGCAGTTTGATAAAGCCCATGTAGAAGGCATCACTAAGCTTGCTGCAATTGATATTCGTTACGCTGAGCAATTGGGTTATCGCATCAAGCTACTCGGTATTGCTAAAAAAACGGCAATTGGAGTGGAGTTGCGAGTTCATCCAACCTTAATACCTACAAAGCGTTTGATCGCTAATGTGGAAGGCGCCATGAATGCAGTGCAAGTTTTTGGTGATGCAGTTGGTACGACTTTGTATTATGGCAAAGGCGCTGGCTCTGAGCCAACAGCTTCTGCTGTGATTGCGGATTTGGTAGACATTACGCGCTTACTCAGTGCAGATGCAATGCATCGTGTGCCATATCTAGCTTTTCAGCCTGGTGCAGTTCAGGACACTCCTGTGTTGCCGATTGGTGAGATTACGACAAGCTACTACTTGCGTTTGCGTGTTGCTGATCAAGCTGGCGTTCTGGCAGATATCACAAAGATTTTAGCTGCCCATAGCGTGTCAATTGATGCGCTTTTACAAAAAGAGGCTGATGAAGGTGAAAGTCAAACAGATTTGGTTGCCCTAACACA
>JABMMT010000079.1 GCA_013205155.1 Betaproteobacteria bacterium
ATCTACATGTGTGGGAAATGACACCAAGTTATCCAGCCATGATAGGCAATATCGAAATTTCCATGATGCAAGACTGGCCCAAAATCATGACTCGTATCAATACAATGTTGCTCGATAAACATGGGATTGATCATGTGACCTTGCAACCAGAGGAGATTGGTTCTGCTAATAAGCTTGATCCTGCAGATACCCCTAAAACTGGTAGTGGTCAGATTCATCATGGGGATACCTTTTATGTAGAGTGCAGTAATGGTGAGAGTGAACATCGAATGGCCTATCACGCATGGGGAGACCCTTCAAATACTCAGGTCTTAATCTGTGTGCATGGCTTAACTCGGCGGGGCAGTGATTTCAAAACCTTAGCTCAAGCAATGTGCCAAGACTTTTATGTTGTTTGCCCAGATGTGGTGGGTCGAGGCCACTCTGATCGTTTATCAAATCCAATACAGTACGCGGTTCCTCAGTATGTGGCTGATATGACCCAGTTGGTAAAGCATCTTGGCGCTGCGCAGATCAACTGGTTTGGTACCTCTATGGGAGGATTAATTGGTATGGTGTATGCAGCTATGCCAAATTCACCTATTCGTAAAATGTTGATTAATGATGTAGGTCCACGTATTGAGCCAGAAGCGATTGCACGTCTTGGTTCCTATGTTGGCCAAGCTTTTTCCTTTTCCAATCGTGCAGATGCGCTAGAAAAGTTAAATGAGATATGCGCTACATTTGGTGATCACACTCTAGAAGAATGGGAAACCTATAACGGTCCGATGTTAGTTCAGCGTGATGGAAAATGGGTAATGCATTACGATCCAGATATTGCTGTGCCATTTGCTTCTGTTAACCCCATGATAGCCAAGGCAGGCGAGATGGCGATGTGGCATGTGTTTAAGCAAATCCACATTCCAATCTTGATCACACGTGGCGGAGATTCAGACTTACTTTCCGCTGCTACGGTTGCAGAAATGTGCAAGAGCAACCCTTATGCACGTAGTATTGAAATACCAAATGTGGGTCATGCCCCTGCGTTTGTAAAAGCAGAACAAATTGCGCTAGCAAAAGAATTCTTCGGATAATTAGCAATGATTGCCAATGGCCAATACTTCTAGTAAATTAGTAAAAGCTACTAGCATCATTGATGCATGGTACGGCGAGCCAGCAGAAATCCATGCTGCTGGTGTTTTGCAAATATTACAATCCCTCAATTTAGACGAAGCCACCTTAATTGCAGCAAAAAATATTGCCCGGACTCATGGTAAAGAAGCTCTCATTAAACTCATTGGTGAGGAGCCAGCTAAATTATTAATCAGTTATCGTGGCTTACGTCAAGCGCAGGCAAAGTTAGTCCGCGATGATGGAGGTCTCAGTGTAGTCGGTCAAGAAGAGATGCTACGTAAAATGCTATTGGCATTTGGCGATGATCTGCGTGTTGTATTGATTTATCTAGCATCACGATTACAAACCCTACGTTGGGTGGCGCAGGAAAAAATGGCAATGCCTGCCGCATGGGGACAAGAGATTCTCAATATCGATGCTTCCTTAGCTAATCGTTTAGGCATCTGGCAAATGAAGTGGGAGATGGAGGATTTAGCCTTTAGGGCCCTATCTCCAGAAACCTATCGCGAGATCGCCGATATGCTAGATGCGAAACGGATTGAGCGTCAATCATTTATTGACCAAATCGTGGCTCAACTCAAGGCAGAATTAAACTCAGCACACATAAAGGGTGAGGTGATCGGTAGGCCTAAACATATCTACAGTATTTGGAAGAAGATGCAAGGCAAGTCTTTAGACTTTGCCAACCTTTATGACGTTAGAGCATTTAGGGTGCTCGTTGCAGATGTGAAAGCGTGTTATGCCGTTTTAGGAATCGTACATAACGTATGGCAACCTGTGCCTCGAGAGTTTGATGACTATATTGCACGGCCTAAGCTGAACGGTTATCAATCCCTTCACACAGTCGTGATGAATGAAGAGAGTAATGCATTTGAAGTTCAGGTGCGCACCCAAGAGATGCACCAACAGGCTGAATTTGGTTTAGCAGCCCATTGGCGCTATAAGGAAGGTGCTTATGTGGGTATGGCTACACCCCCTAATCTTGTTAAGACAAACAAGTCAAATGTTGCTCATCAAGCAGGAACGCATAGTCCAGAGGTTGCGTACGAACGGCAGATCGCTTGGGCTAGACAGCTGATCTCGTGGAAAGACGATGCTTGGGAGCAACTCAAACATCATGAAATAGATGACCATATTTATGTGCTGACCCCCTTGGGAAAAGTCATTTCCTTAGAGAAAGGCTCAACACCAATCGACTTTGCCTATGCAGTTCACACTAAGCTTGGTCATCGTTGTCGTGGTGCACGTGTAGATGGAGCGATGGTTCCACTGGGAACTTCATTGCAAAATGGCCAAACAGTTGAAATTATTGCCGTCAAAGATGGTGGCCCATCGCGTGATTGGATAAGTCCAGATAAACACTATTTGCAATCTCAAAGAGCTCGTCAAAGAGTGCGGGCTTGGTTTAATGCCCTTGACGATGAAGAAGGTGGTCAGGCTGCAAAGGTAGTTGAAGCAAAGTCTGAAATGACCCCTGAGATAAAGCCCGCCACTACAGAAATTATTCTGCGTAGTAGCAGTAGAAAAAGTGCTCAAAGTGGAGATGTCTTGGTAGTTGGCGTTGATTCATTGCTTACCCAATTAGCGCGTTGCTGCAGACCAGTGCCACCCGATGCCATTGCTGGATTTGTAACACAGGGACGAGGTATTTCAATTCATCGGCGCTCTTGTAAAACTTTTAGAGGTCTTTTAGACAGAGCACCAGAGCGCGTGATACAAACTGCTTGGACATCTACAACTACAAAGTCAACGCTATCTGATGATCAAAAGCGAGTGTTTCCAGCAGATTTAGTCGTCACAGGATTAGATCGACCTGAACTCATGCGAGAGTTATTTGAGATTCTCACTAGGCAGGGTGTGCATGTCGTTGATTTGCGTAAATCAGCCAAAAAAGGGCTTGCTCAGATCCTTTTGACGATTGAGGTGAGGGATTCTGAAGTGCTTCGACTAGTACAAAATAGCCTGGAAGAGGTCAAAGGGGTCACCCAAGTGCGCCGCCGGTGATAAACTCTACGGCTGTATAGGCTCGTAGCTCAGCTGGTTAGAGCACCACCTTGACATGGTGGGGGTCGTTGGTTCGAGTCCAATCGAGCCTACCAACGAATAAGACCCAAAGAGGCGCGGATGCTCAACAGCTGCCGCGCTTTCTTTTTGTAGATCGATGTATTAAATGCAGTTCAGTAAATTAAGATGGAGTCATCATGCTTGTAGTTACTCTGCCCGATGGATCAAAACGTGAGTTTGAGGCTCCCGTTCGTGTAGCGGAGGTCGCCAAAAGCATTGGAAGTGGTCTTGCAAAAGCCGCATTAGGCGGGATTGTTGATGGCAAGATGGTAGATACCAGCTTTCTCATTGATCAAGATAGTCAACTGACCATCATTACCGATAAAAGCCCAGAAGCTCTCGAAATAGTCCGTCATTCCACGGCCCACTTACTAGCTTATGCTGTTAAAGAACTATTCCCTGAAGCGCAAGTAACGATTGGTCCAGTGATAGAGAACGGTTTTTATTACGACTTCTCCTATCATCGCCCATTTACGCCAGATGATTTGCAAGCGCTTGAGAAAAAAATGACTGAGCTCGCTAAAAAAGATGAGCCAGTAGTGCGTAGCGTATTGCCGCGTGATGATGCTGTGAAATATTTTAAGAATCAAGGCGAGCATTACAAAGCAGAAATTATTGCGAGCATTCCTCAGAATGAAGATGTCTCTTTGTATGCAGAAGGTCAGTTCACTGATTTATGTCGTGGCCCTCACGTTCCATCAACTGGTAAGTTAAAGGTCTTTAAGCTCATGAAGCTTGCTGGCGCTTACTGGCGTGGCGATAGCAAGAATGAGATGTTGCAACGTATTTATGGCACTGCATGGTTACGTAAAGAAGATCAAGACGCTTATTTGCATATGCTCGAAGAATCTGAGAAGCGTGATCATCGACGTCTGGGTAAGCAGCTCGATTTATTCCATTTTCAGGAAGAGGCTCCCGGTTTAATTTTCTGGCATCCAAAAGGCTGGTCGATTTGGCAAGCAGTAGAGCAATATATGCGTCGCGTATATCAGCAAGAGGGTTATCTGGAAGTGAAAGCCCCTCAAATTTTGGATCGTACGTTGTGGGAAAAATCTGGTCACTGGGAAAACTATAAAGAAAATATGTTCACGACTGAGTCGGAAAATCGGGCATATGCATTAAAGCCGATGAACTGTCCTGGCCACGTACAAATTTATAACTCTGGTTTACACAGTTATCGCGAGTTACCATTGCGTTTTGGCGAGTTTGGCCAATGTCACCGCAATGAACCATCAGGTGCACTGCATGGCTTGATGCGCGTGCGTGGTTTTACACAAGATGACGGTCATATTTTTTGTACCGAAGATCAGATTCAGTCAGAAGTAGCTAATTTTGATAAAGCAGTTCGCGCTGTTTATCAAGATTTTGGTTTTACTGAAGTTGCCGTCAAATTGGCTCTGCGTCCAGCAAAGCGAGTGGGAGATGATGCAATTTGGGATAAGGCGGAAGAAGCACTGCGCGGTGCATTAAGGGCATCTGGCCAAGAATGGGAAGAATTGCCTGGTGAGGGTGCATTTTATGGACCGAAGATCGAATATCACTTAAAGGACTCGATTGGGCGAACTTGGCAATGTGGCACGATTCAGGTCGATTTCTCGATGCCAGATCGTCTTGGGGCGGAATATGTGGCTGAAGATAATAGCCGCAAGACACCAGTCATGCTCCATAGGGCAATTGTGGGCTCCTTAGAGCGTTTTATTGGTATTTTGATTGAAAATCATGCTGGAAATATGCCGGTTTGGCTTGCTCCGACTCAGGCCGTAGTCCTTAATATCTCTGGAAATTCCGCTGCGTATGCACAAAAAGTCCAGCAAATGCTGAAAAAACAAGGGTTTAGAGTCGAATCTGATTTGCGGAACGAGAAAATTACGTATAAAATACGCGAGCACGCATTACAGAAGATCCCATTTTTGCTAGTTGTAGGTGATAAAGAG
>JABMMT010000011.1 GCA_013205155.1 Betaproteobacteria bacterium
CGCAATAAACGCTCAATTACGCTCAATCTCAAGGTGCCTGAGGGGATCGAAATACTGAAGCGTTTGATTGCAAATGCTGATGTTGTGGTAGAAAACTTTCGCCCAGATGTGAAATTTAGACTAGGCATTGATTATGAAACTCTGAGCAAAGAATATCCCAAATTGGTCTATGCAAGTATTTCTGGATTTGGCCAAACAGGTCCGATGGCAGAGCGCCCAGGATTTGATCAAATTGCTCAAGGAATGGGCGGTCTTATGTCGGTCACCGGTAATCCAGGAGATGGTCCAATGCGAGTGGGTATCCCAATTGCCGATTTATGTGCAGGTATCTTTGCTGCTCAAGGAATACTGGTGGCTCTCCTGGAGAGAGAGGCATCTGGTAGGGGTCAGTGGCTCCATACCTCTTTGCTGGAGTCCATGGTTTATATGATGGATTTCCAAAATTCTCGTTGGTTAATAGATGGGGACATTCCTACCCAGGCTGGGAACTATCACCCTACTAGTATTCCAACTGGAGTTTACAAGGCCCGAGATGGTTATATGAATATAGCCGTATTTGGCTCCAAAATTTGGGAGCGCTTTTGCAATATCTTGGGTGCACCAGAGTGGGTGACAGACGAGCGCTATAAGGACAAAATGGGCCGGTCGATTAATCGAGATTCCATTAATGCGGAAATTAATCGTCGCTTAGCATCTCAAGATTGTGCATACTGGGTTGACCAATTTAACGCTGGTGGAGTAGCGTGCGGCTTGATTAATGATGTCAAGGGTGTTTTTGAAGAGGAGCAGATTAAACATCTCGGCATGGTTAAAGAAGTTGTTTCTGCTCATCACGGTTTGCAACACTTGGTTGGCCAGCCCGTTCAATTGGATCGAACTCCAGGCACTATTGCGCGTGCAGCGCCAAAGCGGGGGGAGCATAACGAAGAAATTTTGAAAGAAATTGGCATCAATTCTGAAGAGTTGTTGCGCTTAAAGGCAAAAGGAGTCTATTAATCTGCTCCGTGATGAATACTGCAAGCTTAAGCTGTTGTATAGCGCTATTGCAGTCTATTGCCGATAAGAAAAAAGATGTATTGATTTACAAAATTCAACTTAATTTTTTACCCACTAACAAGAGAATCAGATGGCACAGTTAATCGTTACAAAGAATGGCCCCATTGGAAATATCCTGATTTCGAATATTGAGAAAATGAATGCAATGACCATGGATATGTGGAGCGGTATTCCAAAAGCATTAAATGATTTTGATGCTGATCCAGAAGTGCGAGTCATCGTTATTCGCGGTGATGGAGAAAAGGCGTTTATTTCAGGGGCGGATATTAGTCAGTTTGAAAAGCTGAGAAGTACCGCCGATGCGCAAGAACTCTATAACAATGCAGTTTCTTTGGCCTATGCAGCGCCAGGAAAGTGTACTAAGCCGGTTATTGCGAGTATTCGGGGTTATTGTTTCGGTGGTGGTCTTGGCTTTGCTGCTGCATGTGATATTCGGATCTGCTCTGAAGACGCTCAGTTTAGAATGCCGGCTGCTCGTCTAGGTCTCGGGTATGCACCAGATGGTATTAATCGTTTTATTAATTTAATTGGTGCAGCAAATACAGCAGACATTTTTTATTCTGCAAGACGCTTTGATGCGGCGGATGCCTTGCACATGGGTTATGTTTCACAAGTGCACCCGGTTGACAAATTAGCCGAGGCTACCGATGCTTATCTCAAGATACTATCTGAAAATGCACCCATGACTATGGCGGCTACTAAGTTTGCTATCAAACAGTGTTTAGCTGCTTCGCACGAGCGTGATTTTGTGCAAGCAACGCAAATGGTGAAGGATTGTTTTGCCAGTAATGATTACATAGAGGGTAGAAAAGCGTTCATCGAAAAAAGAACCCCAATATTTAAGGGTGATTAATTAATCCTTTTTAAGTATTAACAGAGTATTCAAACTTATAAATAAGCTGATCAAAATTAGAAATAAAAGAGACAAAATGAAAATTGCAAATATAAAGGCAACGCTGCATAGAACAGAAATTAAGCTACCCGGTATTAATGAGTCTGTTGAAAGTCGTATGTTCGTATTTGTTGAGGTCGAAACTGAGTCTGGTTTGACTGGATTTGGCGTGACAGGGCAGTTCTTACCATGGGCGACTATTGCAGCGATTGAAAATCATTTTCTCCCCATATTGAAGGGAATGGATGTTCGTAATACGGAGGCGATTCATTCAGCAGTTTGGAAGAAAATGAATATTCGAGCGTATACCGGTGTTATATCTAACGCGTTATCTGCTATTGATATTGCTCTTTGGGATATCCGTGGAAAGTCTGAAGGCAGAACCGTTGCTGAACTGCTTGGCGGTTATCAAGATTGGCAAAATACTTATGCAACTTTTGGGTACCCATTTTTCGACGAAGCACAACTTGCGGAGTGGGGGAAAAAATTTGTAGCCGATGGTCACCGCATGCTAAAAATGGTTGTTGGTGGCGAGCCATCGCGAACATGGCGCGATGATGTTAGGCGAGTTCATGCTGCTCGCGAAGCTATTGGACCTAATATTGATTTGATGATAGATGCAAATTGCTGGTTTAACCCGCATGATGCTCGTTTATTGGCTGACCACATTCAGGATTGCGGTATCGTATGGTTTGAGGAGCCCTTACATCAGAATGATGCAAGGGCTTTAGCTGATTTACGGAGGATTACAGGTATCCCTGTTGCTGCTGGCCAAATGGAAGGGCATCGTTGGCGCTACCGCGAATTAATCGTTAACCAATCTGTGGATGTAATCCAGCCAAACGTTTGTTATAACGGTGGCTTTACTGAGTCACTTAAGGTTGCTCATATGGCACAAGCATTTAATATGCCAATGGCCAATGGCGGTGGTTGGCCTATCTTTAATATGCATTTGCTATGCGGCCTCATGAATGGTGGCCCAGTTGAATTCCATTACGGAATGTGGCTTGCAGGCAAACAATTCTTCAATGGCACTCCTGACCCCAAAGATGGAAAGGTGTATTTGCCTAAAGATCCCGGCTTGGGTTTCACTCCAAACTATGATGCCTTGAGGGATGCCCGCATTACTGAGGCTAAAGATAGCCAGTTTGAAGGGCGAGATGCACACGGCTACCTTTTGAGATAATTTTTTGGTGAGGTAGCTTTACTAATATTTTTAGAATAGGAGCAGTCTATGTTGAAAAAAAATAGGTATCAATATGTCACAAAATCCGTACTTTTATATTTAGTAGTGCTATCTTCTTTGGTTTCTGTTTCTTCAAAAGCACAGACTTACCCAAGTCAAAACTTCAATATGATTGTTCCATTTGGGCCAGGTGGTGGAAGTGACGTAATGGCGCGCACGATGAGTAATGTGATTGCAGAGCTCAATTTACTGCCAGTCAAAATATTGGTCGAGAATCAACCTGGGTCACAATCTGCTAAGGGTTACGGAATGGTTGCTGCGCGTAAGGGCGATGACTACACATTAGCTACCGTCAGCGTCAGTTTTTTTACTACACCATTGCGTGGCGGTACCTCTTATAACTATAAGAGCTTTACACCTATCGCTGGTATCGCCACTTCACCATACATTATGGTTGTGAGCTCTAAGTCTAAATACAAGACAGTCAGTGATTTTAAGAATGCAACTAGCCTTACTACTGGCGCCACTGGGGCTGCATCTGATGCAGCCATCCTGTCAAATATTATTAAGAAATCCTTAAATACTAATATTCGGGTTATACCCTTTGATGGTGAGGGCGAGATCATGACTGAGTTGCTGGGTGGTCGAATTGAGTTCGCACTTTTTAATCCAGGTGAGGTCCTCGGAATGATTCAGGCTGGTACGGTTCGCCCTATTGCAGTGAGTACAGCTAAGCGTTTACCTAAATTTTCAAATGTCCCCACCTTCAAGGAGCAGGGATTTGACATTGATTATGTGCAGGTTCGTGGAGTTATCATGCCCCAAGGAGTATCACAAAGCTCAGTAGCCTATTGGGAAGGCGTGCTAAAGAAAATGGCTGAAAGTGATAACTGGCGTAAGCAGTACATTGACCGTTTCAATGAGGAGCCAGCCTTTATCCCAGCCAAAGAATTCGCCGGCGTTCTTGAGGCAACCAATACCCGCTATGAGTCGGTCATGAAAGAACTTGGAATGATCAAATAATAATTTCTAAGGTGCGCTATTCATGCTGAAAAAAATTGATTTTGGCTTTGCCCTTGTTACATTAATTCTAGGCGTTTATGTTGTGCTAGAGGGATTTTCTTATGGTTTTACAGCAGCCGATGGTCAGCCTGGATCAGGTCTATTCCCCATCATCGTTGGCTTTGCTTTAATTTTTTTCAGTGTCATCAATGTGGTTCGTAGCCGTGTTGATTATCTGAGCATTCAAGAAGAATTTAGCTTGCTAGTGACAAAGCGAATGCTAGTCATTTTGCTCGGTAATGGCTTAATCATTAGCCTAATGGTTTTTTTCGGAATCATGCTAAGTACGATCCTTTCAATTATGTTCACTGGACTTGTGATTGCATGGGGTGGCGTTGATAAACGTTTTATTATTCAGATGACTATTGTTTCAATAGTAACCACCTTCATTTTGCATACATTATTTATCAAGGTTCTTCGGATACAGCCGCTGATAGGTATTTTTGGTTTTTAATCCTATCTTAGTTAAATATTGGAGTTAGTAATGGACTCATTTGAACTTCTACTTGGTGGGATACAGTCGGCGCTCACCATCAAAGTATTAACTGCAACCTTGATAGGTGTTTTAGTAGGCCTAGTGATTGGTGTTCTGCCTGGATTAGGACCATCAGCGGGCGTGGCTATCCTACTTCCCTTTGCAGTAAGCCTTGGGGGAAGTGCAGCTATTGCAGCATTAGCTGGGGTCTATTACGGCGCAATGTATGGGGGTGCTGTGACTTCAATATTGCTAGGTATTCCAGGTGATGCGCCATCCATCATGACTGTGCTTGATGGGCACGCTATGGCTAAGAGAGGTGAGGCGGGGCGTGCTTTGGGTATTACCGTATTCGCTTCATTTACTGGGGGTTTGATTGGCCTTATTTTTCTGACGTTTTTGGCACCTTATATTTCTGAAGCAGCGCTTCATTTTGGTACCGCAGAAATGGCTTCCCTCATGCTCTTATCGCTTTCATTTGTCGCTGTTCTGAGTGGGCGCAATATTATTAAAGGATTTGCAACTTTATGTATTGGCCTGATTCTTGGAATGATAGGTTTAGATCCAATTACAGGCCCGTCTCGAATTAACTTTGGTATTTACGACTTGATTGACGGTTTGAATTTTGCTGTAGTTGCAATTGGCTTATTTGGGTTTAGTGAAATTTTTAACACAATGCTCAATAAGAATTCAGATCTAGAGTCGGCGGACATGCGCCCTTCATTAAAATCTCTCATGCCTCGACTAAGTGATTTTATGGCAACTAAATGGTCTCAGTTGTCGGGCAGTTTTATAGGATGTTTTATTGGAATCTTGCCAGGTGTAGGTGCAACTACTGCAACCATCATGGCCTATGCTGCCGCAAAGAAGTTTTCTAAGAATTCTGATGAGTTTGGAAAAGGCTCGATTGATGGTGTTGCCTCTCCGGAGGCGGCTAATAATAGCGCTTCATACTCAGCAATGATCCCCTTATTTACCTTGGGAATTCCGGGTTCTGCGACTACCGCAGTGATGTTAGGTGGTCTTTTAATGATTGGTTTACAGCCAGGGCCAATGCTTTTTATTAACAATCCAGACTTTGTTTGGACTGTTTTTGGTAGTTTTTATATTGGCAACTTAATGCTGGTCTTTATAACAATCTTAGCAATTCCTGCTCTAGCGAGCATCATGCTAGTAAAGGTGCGAATTTTGTATCCAATTATTTTTGCCATCATTATTTATGGGGTGTATTCAATTAACCTGTCACCCTTTGATATTGGCGTTGCATTATTTTTTGGCTTGATTGGTTATTTATTTATGAAGTTGGATTACCCCATGGTTCCTTTGATTTTAGGAATGGTGCTTGGGCCAATGCTGGAGCGTGGCATTCGCCGGACATTAATTGCTTCAGACGGAAGTTTGCTTGCATTTGTTGATCGCCCCATCTCTTTGGTATTGCTGCTCATTACTGCTGCAATGATCATGGTTCAGATTTTTAAAAGCTATCGAAAAATATAGTTTTAAATAAGTGTTAAATTCTAATAGAGATGCTTTATTGCTTAACCTTAAGGTGACCTAGATTATGAAAATCTCCGAAATCAAATGCTGGGCGCTCTCGCAGGAGTTGAGTAGTGCTTGGCAAATTTCTGGGCAAATCTGGAGCAGAATTAATACAGTTATTGTGCGCATCACAACCGATGATGGGCAGATTGGAATTGGAGAAACCAATCTTAGAACTGCTCCTCGCGCAGGCCTTGCTATTATCAGAGATCATTTAGCAAAGCATGTTGTGGGCGCCGATCCCCGAGATATAGAGGGAATTTGGTGGAATATGTTTATGCGAGGCCGGCCACGTGGTCATACTCGCGGCTTTTATTTAAAAGCGATGAGCGGCATAGATATGGCATTGTGGGATATGAATGCATGCATGGAAAAACAACCATTATGGCGCGCATTAAAGGGAGTTGGGAAACCTAAAGTCCCCGTCTATGCCTCAGCCGTTCGTGTATTTAACACAGTTGAAGAGGCGATCGAAAAAGGTAAAGAGTTTGTCGATTCTGGCCACCGAACTGTGAAAGTCATGGTAGCTGGTAGAGAGTTATCTTATGATCTTGCTGTGCTCAGGGGCTTAAGAAAACACTTTGGTGATGATATTGATCTTTGTGTAGACGCTAATTCAAGCTTTGAGACTTCAGCAGCCGTGCGTTTTGCTGTTAGTGCAGCAGATATTAATCTTTTATTTTTTGAAGAGCCGGTTGCGCCTGATAACCTTCGCGGCTATCGCCGTATCCGAGAAGCAACTCCAATGGCGCTCGCTGCAGGTCAATCTGAATTTACACCGTTTTCTGTTCAGCCAGTGCTATCTGAGGGTTTGATTGATTTTTTCCAGCCCAATGCAGGGCGTGTTGGTGGTCCAACAGGGGTGCGTTATATGCAACATGCAGCTTTACCTCATGGAATTTTATTTTCAGCTCATGTAGGCGCCTCCTCTGTAGTGAATGGCATGGCTGCCCTTCATCTTGCTGCAGCCGCCCCCGAGAGAGCGGTCGCCGAATACTGGGAAGATGAGTCACCATTGATTAATATCGTTAAAGGTGTCTACCCTAAGGTGATTGATGGTCACATTCATCTTGGTGAAGAGCCTGGCCTTGGAGTAACCTTGGATGAGGACATGCTTGATCGTATCGCAATAGAAACTGTGATTATTGATAAAAATACGCCATCAATTGCTCAGTGAGTATCGCCTTAACCGCATAAATGACTTTGGCGCTTCCTGATGGTGTGATGCCAAGATCGGCTAACTCAGCATCTAGGCAATATGGGAATTTAGTGCTTAAGTAACTCTAAGAAAGCGGGGTTGAGAAATAATATTTCTCGACCCACTTTGAGATTCTGTAGAACACCGATATCACATAGGCGCTTTAAGTGGACAGAAGCTGTCTGACGCTTTGCTAGATTAGCATCCACCACATCACTAATTCGGCAATATGGCTGAATGAAAATCAGATCTGCTAGCTCTCGCGTGTAAATATGAGGAGCTTCTTCACGAATTTTATTTGCCGTCTCATTTAATAAGGAGCGGATGCTCTTAATCTTGGCAGTAGTTGAGATAGCGGTTTCAGTAACTGCCTTGAGCATATACAGAATCCAGTCTTCCCATTGCCCATTAGCAGTGACGGCATTGAGTAGACGATAGTATTCAGCCTTGTTCTCAATAATGTAACGAGATAAGTAGAGAGCCGGGATGCTAAGCAATTCCTTTTCTACTAGATACAGCAAATTCAAGACACGACCAGTTCTGCCGTTACCATCATTAAATGGATGGATTGCCTCAAACTGGTAGTGCATTACCGCCATACGAATTAATGGATCAAATTCTTCAGCTTCGTGAATAAACTTTTCCCAATTGCTTAATTTTTCTCTTAGCAAAGATTCGCCTTCTGGTGGCGTGTAAATGATGTCCCCAGTGACATCATTTAACAATGCTGTTCCTGGAGTTTTACGAATATCGAGATCATTCCCTTTGATGGTCCTGCAAACCTCTACTGCTGTAGCGGTAGTCAAGGGGCGCTCAGATAAATGTTTGTATCCGCTATACAGGGCAGTGCGATAGCGCAATGCTTCTTTGGTTGCTAAATCAGCGCCACCATCCATATCGTTCGCATACTGAAACAAGCGATCTGTTGTGGTGACAATATTTTCAATCTCCGAACTAGCCTGTGCCTCTAATAAAGGGATGGTGTTAATCAGTACCCCTTGGTTGGGGATCAGGTCACCTGCAATCTTTAATCCACCAAGAGCTGCGCGAGCTTCGATACAGGCTTTCAGAATTGCCTTGGACTCAATATCTGCCTTAGGGGGCAGTAAAGGGAGTTCGTTGTACGGTTTTTTAGGGTCAAAGGTCATGTGTCGATTTTTTCCTGATTTATCGACATTTTACCAAAAAATGTCGATTCAGTCGACATAATGTGAAAACATGTCTAAAAAGTAGGTTTTTATCGACATATAAATGACATATGTTGATCAGATCGACATACTAAGTAATGAGGCTCTTGATCCCTTTATCCGTAAGCTTTCCAGAAATACCCCCAGAGGTTTTGGCTAAAGCTGGATTTAGAAAGAGCATGATGGCCTTGCGGGCCATTATCTATAAGAAAAAACGCCACCCTGGTGGGTGGCGTTAGTCTGTTACAGACTTCAAAATGGTGGAGTCGGCGGGAATCGAACCCGCGTCCGCAAATC
>JABMMT010000080.1 GCA_013205155.1 Betaproteobacteria bacterium
AAATGTAGTTGAGATGAAAGCGGAAATTTTAATAAGCTTATTGGAGAGCCCAGATCAATGGAAGCAATTTTGTGAGTCAGGAGCCATATCAGCTTCAGGCGCAAACTCAAATTTGGATGAATTATTTGTCCAAGTAAGTAAACTTATGAAATCAGCAGTTGGGAGTCAGAATGGCAAGTAAGTCGAAGAGTGCTCGGTTAGCACCGCAACGTGACCTCAAAAAGACTTTTATGTACTGGGCAGTTATTGTTTTTTTAATCAAATTGGAAATCTCTTCTAATATTCCTGCATTTAATATTGAGATTAATGGCAAACCATTTCTACTTGATGGAATTTGGCTTGGAGCAGATGGCGAAAATTATTTAAAGGGTTATGACGCACTATCCAGCGATGGAGTTTTTTCAACTGAAAGTATTTTAAGTTATTGGCCAGCTGGATATCCTCTAATTATTTTATTACTATCCTTATTTAGCAAAGGCTGGGTTTTGACAACACTAGCCATAATTCAATCTTTATTTTTTTCTTTTTCTGCTTATTTTCTAGCATCTCAACTATATAAAACACGACTTAAAAAATATTCTTATTTGGTTCTAATTTTTATTCTTTTAAATCCGACCTTATCGCTAAGCTCATTAGCTGTTGGATATGAAAGTTTAACGGCATCAGGTTTCATTATTGCGCTGGCTATTGTGGTAAAAGATTTTGTTGAAAATAATGAAAGAAAATTTGTACAATATTTAATTATAAATTCGGTAATTTTCGGCTTACTAACCTTCATACAACCAAGACTTTTAGCTTCAGGATTGATAATGATTTTATTCTGGATAGTCACTAAAAAAGGAATAAAATCTTCTTCAGTTATGATTGTTGTAAGCTTGACTATTACTCTATTTTTCCCAGCAACACTCATATTCAGAAATAATGAGGCAACTGGATTAAAGGCAATTTCCACAAATCTTGGCAACACGATGAATTTAGGAGCGGGAGACAAAGCCACGGGCTCATATGCCAGCAAAGAAAAAGGGGTCGAATGCAAACTAACTTCCTCTAATCCGGGAGTTTCAGATTCACAATTAGTAAAGTGTGTGCTCAGTTGGTATATGCAGAATCCTATAAAATCAATAAAACTTTTTTACAATAAAACTATCTATTTTTGGTCCCCTTGGTTTGGTCCCCTTGCAGATGGAACTATGGCAAGAAATCCTTGGCTTAAAATTAGTCCAATTAAAAATATCACCTCCACGCAGGAAGGTGTGAATTTAGTTTATGGCAGCTTTGGTAAATTAATTTCTTGGCTTTGGTTACTCTCCGGCTTAGCCTTACTCCTTTATGGATATTTAACTTTGTGGCGTCAAAATGCACTTGAAAGATTTATCGCAAATTTGGCAATGATTGCAATCTCTACTAACTGGTTAATCTCGTTAATCTCTATTGGGGATCATCGTTTTCGCATACCAATAATGGGCTTGAGCCTTTTCTTGCAGGCAATAGGTCTTAAAACCTTATTCCGGGGCGGAAAGCCTGCAATGGTTGATGGTCCCGCTTTGCGCTAATCTACCCCTCTGACAGATACTAAAGAGCTGTAAGGAGGCCAGATATGGGACGCGGCCGTTCAAAAGCAAAACAAACTAAAGTTGCAAGAGATCTTAAATACTCAAATCAGGATATGGATTTAGACAATCTTGCTAAAGAGTTACACGGTGAAGATAAAGAGGATAAAGGATTTGATAATGATTCCTCTAATGACAACTACACCCCTCGTAATTAATTAAATTACTAAATGCGACCAACACCTTATGTTGCATCCTTAAGAGTTTATGAACCAATAACCGCCTTTAAGCCAGATGATCAAGCAAGGTGGAATCAGATCGCTGTTACATCACCAACTGGCTGGGATGAACAAAATAAAGCGCTGCGTAGAACAATTGTTACCGAACCTCCTGCATTAAAACCAGATGGTGCTCATGTGTTAGAGCATGAAGGAAAAAGATATATCGCCCCTTGGTCAACCGCTGCCAGATGTTGGGCAGCACTCGATGATTTTAAATCTTCACTACCTATTACTTTAAGTAAGTTTTTTCTACCTCAAAAAATAGAGGATGCAATAAATGTTAATTCGGAGGTAGTAGAGGACAAGGTGTCACACATTATTACTGCAACCTGGAGCATTCCACCTCGCTGGTTTGCATTATTTGAGCCTTCAGATCGAGTTCGTGGGACCAACGAAGATGGTGCCTACACAATACTTAGAACCTCTATTTCAAATGCCAAACAAAGATGTTTATTTGCTCATCAAGCAGTGGTAAATGCATTTGGTAATGGTCCGATTGAGCAAGAGATTGCAGATTTGCTGCAATGGCTTGGAATCTTTAATGATCAATCAATTGTTGAATGTGATTACGGTGGGTTGGCTGTTTATTTAGAAAAATCAATTGTTGAAAATGGTGAGCCTGGATTAAATGGTGATACATCAATAGAGGATGTTGCTAAAT
>JABMMT010000081.1 GCA_013205155.1 Betaproteobacteria bacterium
AAGCGCTAAGATAATTAAGCTTTGTTCAGGACTTAAGGACTTTTTACTTTGCCACGTAAACTGAATTCCACGCTCTATACGCAATATGTTTAAGCCGCATTGACGAGCAATATCAGTCGCTTTACTAGCCCACGGTGAGACTGTACCCAAGCGAGGTATGACAATGGCACTCTGATCGGGTGATTTAGAAAATAAACCGCTAATTCCTTGCGGCCTAAAGACAAATTTTTGTCCATAGGTCAGTAAGCTATTCAGAATTCCCTCTTCTTGTGGAGTAAGTTCTTTATCTGACCATATAAAGTGAAGATATTGAGCCTCAATAGACTCAAGATTCACACCCTGCTGAATTAAGGAGCCTAAAAGTCGCTGTTGACGAAACTGGGATAGCGCATCTGCGCCGGGTAAAAAGAGGAAAAAGGCCATCCTTAGATTATAAGGTTTTGCCTACAGTAATTTCCCACCTTGAAGCTGTAATTGACGCTGACACCTGCTGGCTAAGGCTGGGTCATGGGTCACTAAAATGAGGGTTGAATGATTGGCCTGATTTAGGTCAAAAAGTAGGTCAATGACCCTGTTGCCGCTTGCCTCATCTAAACTACCAGTTGGTTCATCTGCAAAGAGGATGGCGGGTTGATTAATAAAGGCCCGAGCTAAAGCCACACGCTGCTGCTCCCCACCAGATAAAGTCTTTGGAAAATGCTTCAAACGATCTTTCAGTCCTACTTTGTCAAGCCAGAGAGCAGCCTTATCTTTTGCATCTAAATCCCCCTTAAGTTCAGCGGGAAGCATGACATTTTCCAAAGCATTTAAGTGAGGTAGCAATTGGAATGATTGAAAGACAAAACCGACATGGGAAGCCCTTAAGCTTGCACGACCATCCTCATTTAATTGATTGAGATCTTGCCCCATCATTACGACATTTCCCGCTGTAGGGGTATCTAGACCCGCCAAAAGGCTCAATAAAGTACTTTTTCCTGACCCCGAGCTACCTGTAATGGCAACACTTTCACCTTGATAGAGATCAAAACAAATGTCGTGCAAAATGGCCAGTGCGCCATCGCTAGATATTACCTGCTTGCCAAGATGGTTTGCACTAAGAACTTTAATTGAATTACTCATAAACGCCGATACTATATATTTCTTAAATAATGAATCAACAATATTACTGCCGTGTTTTTGGAAGAGGATTTATTAAACTAGCTCTATTTTGCCTGTTTATGCCGATTGTTACATTGGCCCAGGCAAATTTAACTATTTTGGTTATGGGAGATAGCCTCTCTGCTGAGTATGGATTATCACGCGGAACAGGTTGGGTAACGCTTTTAGAAGATCAATTACAAAAGCAAGCAAGCCCTTGGACTATCTTTAATGCGAGTATTAGTGGCGAAACTAGCTCAGGGGGTCTGACACGTCTACCTGCACTATTAAAGCAAAAAAAGCCTGGGATTGTCTTCCTTGAGCTTGGTGCCAATGACGCATTGCGAGGGTTATCGATTGATCAAACTGAAAAAAATCTTCGTAAGATGATTCAAATGAGTAAGCAATCCGGAGCAAAGGTATTGCTTTTTGGTATTCAGATACCGCCCAATTATGGGCAAGACTATACTAATCGATTTAAAATAATGTATCCGAAACTAGCAAATCAAGAAGGTATTGAATTGTTACCATTCTTTTTAAAAGATGTTGCCTCTCAAAAAGAATACTTTCAAGCAGACAATATTCACCCTAATGAAAAGGCACAGATATTGCTGTTTAAGAATGTCTGGGATGCCATGAACCCTTACCAGAGCTTACTAAAGAGTAAGTGAGTCCGTTACTGCTAACTGCCAGTACCCGTATTTGCTACTTTAAGAGGATTAATAATCTTCACGTCAGCAGACTCACGCCAATAGGACATGAATCCCGCAAACTCTGATTGGGCTGCAAGTAACTGTATCTGTACAGCCTGTGCTTTATATACTTTAGCATCACCACTAGGCGGCTGACGAACTTGATCAATCCGATATAGGGTAGTTCCAACACCAGGATTAGATACCGAAACGACTGCGGGTAATTTATCAGGATTAATAGACATCACATCATCTAACGCAGACCCTAATAGATTCGATGGTTTATTACGGGATACCCAAATAGGGCTGGCAAAACCATTGCTGATCTTTGGATCTTTTTGTAGTGTCGCAAAACGCTCTGAAGCAGCTGTGACAGCTAATTTTTCAGCAGAGCGTTGGTTAACTTGTCGTTTAACTTCTGTAGCAACATCCTTGTAGGGAAGTGTTTGCGCAGGATAAAATGTTACCACCCTGGCAGATACAAAGACACCAGGTGAAATCTGGACTGCTTCGATATTGCGCTTATTCTTCAGAGCTTCGTCAGCAAATAGAGATTGAACTACTTTGGAACTAGCAAGTGGATGGTCTTTAGTTGAGGAACTAAATCCGCCTCTTGTTAATCCCTTCTGACTCTGAATACTTAATCTCAATTTATCCGCTGTTGGCTTAAGACTATCTGACTGGTCATATGTCAGATTGGCAAACTGATCTGCCTTTTCACTAAAAGCTTTGGCATCTTCCTTGGGGTCTGCTCTCAAAACGATATATTCAACGTCTATTAATTCTGGGGTGACAAAGAGCTTCGCATTAGCCTCATAAAAAGATTGCAACTCCTCTTGACTAGGATTTACCTTAGATAAGTAATCCTTTGCATCAAACTGTAAGGCTTGAACCTGACGCTCTGTTTCATAGAGCGTAGAAATAATTCCAGCTATTTTTGGGGAGGTCAACTCCGTTCTTGCAACCGAATTTAAAAGTTGATTAATCTTTAAATCAAAAGCCTGGCTCGCATAGAACTGCTCTTCATTGAGACCATTATTCGTTAAGAGCTGCTTAAAGCGTGCATCATCAAAACTTCCATCAGGTTTATAGAGAGCTTTGATTTGGGGAATATTTTGAAGACTTTTAATTAAGGCCTCTTTACCAACTTGAATCTGTAAATCCGTGACAGCGAAACCTAAGATTCTTTGTTGTAAAAGCTCACTCAATACTGCCTGACGAAATTGTAAACTTTGGGCAATTTGAAGATTGCCACCAGCACGTTCAGCTTGGCGTTTAGCGCTCACCTCTACTTCTTGAGCAGTAATTGGCTTACCGTTAACCTTCACCAAGTCAGTTTCTTTATCCAAGAATCCTGAGTAACTAGAGATGCCAAAAAAAGCAAAAGAAGGAACGATTACCAGCATTAGTGCAAACTGCATTAATCTTTGGTGCCTGCGGATAGTATCAAACATGTAGTGGTTCGCTAGTCAAAATAATGAATGAAGTTAGTTTACTAGGCACAAGAGGATCAAGGTTGGGATGCCTTAAAAAGGCAAAATAAAATAGATATATGGTGGGCGCTGACGGGATCGAACCGCCGACATTCTGCGTGTAAGGCAGACGCTCTACCATCTGAGCTAAGCGCCCCAATTTAATACAGCACAAATTGTAACCTACCCGCACTAAAGAACAGAGGTTTCTGATCAAATTTCCTTAGAAATTCAGGGCAGCAGGATCAGAGCCCCTCACTCTATTAGTGCTTAAGAACATCTCCTGAAGAAACCTTCTCGCTAGCTTTACTTGCCTCAGCAGCCTTTTTAGCCAACTCTTCAGGGCTTGGGTCAGGTAAAGCCTCAGGCATGCGCTCCAATGAGAGCTCTAAAACTTTGTCGATCCAGCGTACCGGAATAATTTCTATTGCGTTCTTCACGTTATCCGGAATATCAATTAAATCTTTGACATTTTCTTCAGGAATTAAGGCCAATTTAATGCCACCTCGATGTGCAGCCAGGAGTTTTTCTTTTAGGCCGCCGATAGGCAATACTTCGCCACGTAGAGTAATTTCCCCGGTCATCGCTACATCTGAGCGAATGGGTATACCAGTGAATACCGAAACAAGCGCAGTTGTAATGGCAATACCTGCTGATGGACCATCCTTGGGAGTTGCGCCATCGGGGAAGTGAATATGAATATCTTTCTTTTCAAAGGATTCATCCGAAATTCCAAGACGTCTTGCTCTAGATCGAACTACAGTCCGAGCGGCCTCAACAGATTCTTTCATCACATCACCAATGGAGCCAGTTCGTGTAATAACACCTTTTCCTGGCATCGTAGCAGCTTCAATAGTTAAAAGATCGCCACCCACTTCTGTCCAAGCAAGTCCTGTTACTTGACCCACTTGATTCTCCTTGGCAGCCAGTCCAAAGTCATACATACGGACAGAGAGGAATTTTTCTAAATTATCGGCATTGACTACGATTGGCGCAGCCTCTTTCTTAAGAAGTAATAGCTTCACTACCTTCCGGCAGATTTTACTGAGCTCACGCTCTAATGAACGGACGCCTGCTTCTCGCGTGTAATAACGGATTATATTTCTAACTGCGCTTTCTTCAATTTTCAGCTCATCCTTTTTCAAACCATTGTTTTTAATTTGCTTGGGAATAAGATAATTGACTGCAATGCTTGTCTTTTCATCCTCCGTGTATCCAGCTAGACGAATAATCTCCAAACGATCAAGCAAAGGACCAGGGATGTTTAATGAATTCGATGTCGCTACGAACATGACATCGGAAAGATCGAAATCAACCTCAACATAATGATCTTGGAAAGTGTGATTCTGCTCTGGATCTAAAACCTCGAGTAATGCACTTGCTGGATCACCCCGAAAGTCCATTCCCATCTTATCTACTTCATCTAATAGAAACAGTGGATTACGTACACCAACCTTGGTCAAACTAGATAAAATCTTACCAGGCATAGAGCCAATATAGGTCCGACGATGTCCACGTATTTCAGACTCATCACGGACACCACCTAAGGCCATACGAACGAACTTACGATTAGTAGCGCGGGCAATAGATTGACCTAAAGAAGTTTTACCAACTCCTGGAGGGCCTACTAAACATAAGATCGGTGCCTTAACGCGATCAACCCTTTGTTGAACTGCAAGGTATTCCAAAATACGTTCTTTTACCTTATCGAGTCCGTAGTGATCTTCATCTAACACCGTTTCTGCATTAGTGAGGTCATTGTTAATTTTTGTTTTTTTCTTCCAAGGAAGATTCACTAAGGTATCAATAAAGTTACGAATTACTGTTGCCTCAGCAGACATGGGCGACATTAACTTTAGCTTTTTGAGTTCAGACTCCGCCTTCTTGTTTGCCTCTTTAGGCATACGGGCAGCTTTGATGCGTTTTTCCAATTCTTCTAGGTCGGCACCCTCTTCACCCTCTCCTAGTTCTTTCTGAATAGCCTTCACTTGTTCATTGAGGTAGTACTCGCGTTGACTCTTTTCCATCTGGCGCTTAACACGACCACGAATACGCTTTTCTACTTGCAAGATATCAATTTCACTTTCTAGATCTGCTAGCAGGCTTTCTAAACGCTGCACTACATCCACCATTTCTAGAAGACGTTGCTTTTGCTCAAGCTTGACAGGTAGATGAGCGCAAATGGTATCGGCTAGACGACTAGGATCATCAATGCCACCCAAGGAAGACAGTATCTCTTGGGGAACTTTTTTGTTCAGCTTTACGTACTGATCAAACTGAGCCATGATGGCGCGACGAAGAGCTTCGGTCTCGTGTGCGTCAATCCCATCCATAGCTGTGGGAGTCGCTTCGCAGTTGAAGTAGCCCATGCTATCTTCAATTTGACTTACTTCAGCACGTTGCACGCCCTCAACCAAAACCTTCACAGTGCCATCTGGCAATTTAAGCATCTGCAAAATATTGGCGATACAACCAACTTCGTAGAGATCCTCAATCGCAGGCTCATCTTTCGCCGCAGCTTTCTGGGCTACCAAAAGGACATTTTTGCCAGTTTCCATTGCTGCCTCTAGAGCCTTAATGGATTTTGGTCGCCCTACAAAAAGAGGAATCACCATATGGGGAAAAACAACTACATCCCTTAATGGGAGCAAAGGTAGTTGAATTGGTTCAGAGGGCAGTAATAAGTGGCCAGGCATAGGGCGAATCCTCCAAAGTAATCTATTCTCAAGTGTCTTTCTCTAGTGCTATTAGATTCAATAGCTACTAAATAGAGACATTATTCTTAAGTAGCATACTACCTATATGGGTAGCACTTTGGAAAATTCAAGGTAAAAAAGTGCAAAAAAGGGTTAAAAATAGCAAGAAAAGAGAGAGAACCCTAAGTAATTAGGCTTTTTTGCTCAAATCTAGCTGTTCTAAATCTTGCTTGTAGACCAACAAGGGCTTGCCACCCTCAGCAATACTAGCTTCATCGATCACCACCTTCTGGACATTCTTCAAAGATGGCAAATCGTACATCACATCCATTAAAGATCCTTCAAGAATAGATCGTAGACCGCGAGCACCGGTTTTGCGAGCTATGGCTTTTTTGGCAATGGCAGAAAGGGCTTCAAGACGAACTTCAAGCTCAGAGCCTTCCATTGTTAGAAGTGCCTGATATTGCTTAACTAAGGCATTTTTGGGTTCAGTCAGAATCTGAATCAGGGCTGACTCATCTAATTGCACCAATGTTGCTACTACAGGTAAACGACCAATTAATTCTGGGATCAGACCAAACTTAATGAGATCCTCTGGTTCAACTTCTATCAATAGGTCACTGATACCGCGATCGTCTTTACCGGGTACAGCAGCATTAAATCCAATACCCGTTTTTGCAGTGCGTTGTTGAATCACTTTCTCAAGACCGTCAAATGCACCACCGCAAATAAATAGAATGTTGGTGGTGTCTACTTGTAGGAAATCTTGATTGGGATGCTTACGTCCACCTTGCGGAGGCACAGAAGCCATCGTACCTTCTACAAGCTTTAGCAAAGCTTGTTGTACGCCTTCACCCGAAACATCACGGGTAATCGATGGATTATCAGATTTACGAGAAATTTTATCGATCTCATCGATATACACTATGCCTCGCTGTGCTTTTTCAACGTTATAGTCGCAGGCCTGTAATAACTTTTGGATAATGTTTTCAACATCCTCACCAACATAACCTGCTTCAGTTAGTGTAGTGGCATCAGCCATTACAAAAGGCACCTCTAGCATGCGGGCCAAGGTTTGCGCTAATAATGTTTTTCCTGAGCCAGTAGGTCCGATCAATAAAATATTACTTTTAGCCAGCTCAACACCATCAACCATTGCTTTAGCAGGTAATTTCGATTCCTTTTTATCGCTACCCTCCACTGGCTTACCGTCTTTATCTAATTTTTCTTTTTTAGGCTTAGGTAGATATTGCAAACGCTTGTAGTGGTTATATACCGCGACAGCCAAAGTCTTCTTGGCATGATCTTGGCCAATGACATACTGGTCTAGATTTTCACGAATCTGATGTGGGGTTGGTAGGGATTCAGTTCCTGATTCTTTAGGAAGCTTAGCTATTTCTTCTTGGATGATGTCGGTACATAAATCAATACATTCATCGCAGATAAACACAGAGGGGCCAGCAATTAACTTCTTGACCTCGTGTTGGCTTTTGCCACAAAAGGAGCAATACAACACTTTTTCTGTCGTACTAGTAGAGTTGATATCGCTCAAGTGTTCTGCCTAAGTTTCTGATGAGAATTAAGGGCGCTTATCGATAACTTTATCGATCAGGCCATATTCGCGGGCTTGCTCAGCTGACATAAAATTATCGCGATCCGTATCTTTTGCAATCGTTTCAATTGTTTGGCCTGTACGATCAGCCAAGATCTGATTTAATCTCTCCCGCAGATAGAGAATTTCTCGTGCTTGAATTTCAATATCCGATGCTTGACCACGAGCACCGCCTAGGGGTTGATGAATCATTACACGTGAATTAGGAAGCGCGTAACGCTTGTCTTTTTCGCCTGCACACAATAAAAATGCCCCCATGCTAGCAGCCATCCCCATACACAAAGTGCTGACATGAGGCTTAATAAATTGCATAGTGTCATAAATTGCTAGACCAGCAGATACTGATCCACCAGGAGAGTTGATGTACAAAGAAATTTCTTTATCTGGATTTTCACTCTCGAGAAATAATAACTGCGCGATCACTAAGTTAGCCGTCTGATCATTTACTTCACCAACCAAAAAGACAACCCGCTCTCTTAATAAGCGTGAGTAAATATCATATGCACGCTCACCTCTTCCAGAGGTTTCAATCACCATCGGAACCAAACCTAAAGCCTGAGGTTCTAAATTTTCAGATTGAAAACGATTCATGATGAAAGCCCTTTAAGAGTAATGGATGGTAACTAAATAATATTAGTTAAGTTTGCTTAATTCTTCAAAGCTTACGGCTTTATCGGTAACTTTAGCAAGCGATGTGAAGTACTTAATAACATTATCTTCTAGAACTAGATTTTCGATATCCTTAAGACGGCTTGGGTTGCTATAGAACCAACGAACAACCTCTTTAGGATCTTCATAGGTAGCAGCTTGTTCATCAATTTCAGCTTTAATTTGATCCGCAGTAGCAGATAAGTTTTGCTTCTTGACCAATTCACTCAAAATGAGACCTAAACGAACGCGCTTTAGGGCTTGATCTGCAAATATTTCTACTGGAATTGGGGCGTCTTTAGCGTTCGGAACACCACGTTGCATGAGATCCTGGCGCGCGCCCTCTACTAAGCGCTCTTGCTCCGAGCTTACTAAAGATCTTGGAACATCTAATTCACATAAGAAATTGAGCTTATCCATCACTTCACCTTTCAATAATGAAGTGATACGTCTATTCACTTCACGATCAAGATTTTCTTTGACTTCTGCACGCATCTTAGTAACACCACCATCGGCAACTCCCATTGATAAAGCGAATGCATCATCAACGACTGGCATATGCGGCCAATTAACCAACTTAATAGAGATTGTGAACTCAGCTGTTTTCCCAGCAACATCTTTACCGTGGTAATCAGCTGGAAAACTTAATTGAAATGATTTACTATCGCCTGCTTTTAGGCCAAGGGTTGCCGACTCAAATTCTGGAAGCATTCGACCTTCACCCAAAACATACTCGAAATTTTCAGCCTTACCACCTGCGAACTCGACACCATCAATTTTGCCAACGAAGTCAATGACAACCTGATCACCAGCTTGAGCTGCAGTATTAGCACCGCCATCGCCATGGTCACCGGCTTGGCCACGTGGATGGTAATGTACATGCTGTTTACGCAAGACATCGATAGCGCGATCTATTTCAGCATCGCCAATATCTGTAGTGTATTTGCTGACTTCTGCCTTTGAAAAATCGCCAATCTTCACCTCTGGCAATACTTCAAAGAAAGCATCAAATATGACCTTGTCAGCATTAAGCTCGCTTTTGGGTTCAAGACGAGGTTGGCCAGCGAGCGCTAACCCTTCTTTTTTGGACTCTTCATAAAAGAGCTCTGCGGCTTTATCAAATTGAAGTTCAAAATCAACTTGCATGCCATGCTGTTTTTCAACTATGTTCTTGGGAACTTTACCAGGGCGAAAGCCCGCCATTTTCATGGTCTTGCCCATTTTTGATAAGCGAGTTTCACGTGCTTTTGCCAAATCGGCGCGAGCGAATTCCAAAGTCATTTTGCGTTCCAGGGAACCTAAGTTTTCTATTTGCACAGCCATTCTCGTCTCTTAATTAAAGATCAGGTTATGTGAAGTCCAGGCCAAGTAGTAATCTTTTGGTGCGAGGAGGGGGACTCGAACCCCCACACCATTTCTGGCGTCAGGACCTAAACCTGGTGCGTCTACCAATTTCGC
>JABMMT010000082.1 GCA_013205155.1 Betaproteobacteria bacterium
AGGACTCCTGCGGGGGTCTGGCGCCACTTGAGATCAGGATTACGCCTTAAGGTACCCATTCCAGAGCAAGGGGCATCTACCAAGACCCGATCGATCTTCCCAGCAAGCCGCTTGATCTTAGAGTCATTCTCGCTATCAATCCACACTGGATGGACATTGGATAAACCGCTGCGCGCCTGTCTTGGCTTTAAGTTTGCTAGTCGACGCTCAGATGTATCCAGCGCATATAAACGCCCTGTAGAGCGCATCAAGGCGCCTATAGCTAAAGTCTTGCCGCCAGCACCCGCACAGAAGTCAACGACCATCTCGCCACGTTTAGGGGCCAACAAATACGATAAAAGTTGACTGCCCTCATCTTGTACCTCAAACATTCCCGCTTTAAAGGCGGCCGTATTTTGTAAGGCTGGCTTACCCATAATGCGAACACCATCAGGCGCATAAGGAGTGGGCATTGCTTTATAACGACCACCCAAGGCATTCATCTGCGCAAGTAATTCTTCGCGATTGGTTTTCATTGTATTGGCACGCAAATCCAATAGCGCTGAATGCATTAAGGATTTTGCCAACTCTTCACGAGTCTCTTCTCCGGGATATTTTCCGAATGCATCCCATAACCACTCAGGTAAATTATTGCGTACTAATGGATTTAAAGCGGCAGGATCTACTTTAGAAAAACGTTGTAACCAATCATACTCACCCGGCTTAAGAACATGCGCTAAATCCGCAATCGCGCTCTCAGCACGATTTGCTGAACCCAATCCACCTTCCGAGAGTGCCGACAGCAAACCCAATAGGGCTAAGCGTCTGGCCTGAGAACCTTCACCACTCGAAGCAAATTGGGAGAACTCATTCTTACGTCGCAGAATGGCAAATGCACTTTCTGCAATCAAGGCACGATCGCGATTGCCCAACTGAGGTTCAGCACGGAAATATCGACTCACTACACGATCTGCTGGTTGCTCAAAGGTCAGTAACTCAGGTAATAAACGTTCTAGATGAATTGCGTGTTGAGGTAGGGCTTTTGCATTTGAAAAATTCTTTTGACCTTCGGGAGCAATTAAATTACCGCTTGCATTCCGTCTCTCAGGTCGACGTAAGGGATCTTTTGATTTTGCTGCATAACTTTTATGAGGGGCTAATCTTGAACCACTGGCAGACTTTCTGGAAGGTCGCTCGGTACTCATAATTTAAAAAATTGCGACTCGGGGGGTTCTAGCTTCACTTGATTACCTTCTATTCGCAATCGTCCATCAAGGAACCATTTTACGGCCCACGGGTAAATCTGATGCTCAGCCGCTAAAACACGGGCAGCTAAGCTATCTACATCATCACCTGCCAATACTGGAACAGAGGCTTGGCAAATAATCGGGCCTTCATCAACATCCTCAGTAACAAAGTGCACTGTCGCGCCATGCTCCCTTACACCGGCCTCTAAAGCGCGCTCATGGGTACGCAAACCAGGGAATGCAGGCAGTAAAGCAGGATGGATATTGATGAGGCGACCCTCAAAATGGCGAATAAAGCCTGGCGTTAGGATTCTCATGAAGCCAGCCAAAACCACCAAATCTGCCCCTAATTCATCAATTTGCTGAATTAGGGCTGCATCAAAGGATTCTCGGGTCGTGTGTTCTTGATGCTCTATGGCAAAAGCTGGAATGCCCTGCAAGCGAGCAAAATCAAGGCCCTTAGCCGCAGAATGGTTTGCAATGACCCCTGAAAACTGGACGGGCCACTGCTCTTTTTGAGCGGTTTTGACGATGGCCTCGAAATTAGATCCACGGCCTGAGATTAAGGTGACGATTGAAAGCATGCCCACAATATAATTGATGGCTACCCTGAAAGCGATTTTGTGAACGTATTCCGAGGCCCCACCCAGTTTTCTGCAGGACCCGCTTGTGCCTTAACCATTGGAAACTTCGATGGCGTGCATAGGGGTCATTGCGCCCTACTGAAGCAACTAGTCGATGGTGCTAAAGAAAGAGGCCTAGTCAGTTGTGTCATGACCTTTGAGCCACACCCCAAAGAATTCTTTGCCCCTGAACAAGCACCACCCCGCATCATGAATTTGCGTGACAAACTAGCAGCATTCTCTTCGATTGGGATTGATCGGGTAGTAGTAGAGCATTTCCAATCTGCTTTTGCTCGCCTCACGCCCGAAGAGTTTGTTTCAGAAATCATCGTCAAGCGCCTCAATGCCAAATGGATTTTGATAGGTGATGATTTTTGCTATGGCGCCAAACGCGCAGGAAATTTTACGAGCCTTCAAGCAGCAGGACAACAATATGGCTTTGAGGTCTCTAGCATCCAAACTATTCTGGAGAATGGTGAACGCATTTCTAGTTCAGCGTTACGAACTGCTCTTGCAAATGGCGATATGAAGCTAGCGGAAAAATTATTAGGTAGGCGCTACGGTATTTCTGGGCATGTCATTCATGGCCAGCAATTGGGTCGACAATTGGGCTTTCCTACTTTGAACTTAGCAGTAGCCAGTCACCTGCATCATCGCAAGCCGGCAACGACTGGTATTTTTACGGCACAAGTCTTGGGCCTGAATGAAAAGCCTTTAGCGGCAGTGGCCAGTCTTGGCGTTAGACCAACAGTCGAAGACCAAGGTCGCGTATTACTTGAAACCCATGTATTTGATTACCAGCAAGATGTCTATGGAAAAATTATTACTGTGGAACTATTAGAAAAAATTCGGGATGAGGCAAAGTATGAAGACCTCGAATCCCTTACTAAAGCGATTGCATCTGATGCAGCGCATGCCAGAAATTATTTCCAGAAAAAAACTCATGTCTGAAAAAGAAAACTCTTACCCTGTCAATCTGCTGGATACCTCATTTCCAATGCGGGGCGATCTAGCCAGGCGTGAACCGCAATGGGTTGCCCAATGGCAAAAAAATAAACTCTACGAAAAAATTCGTGCGGCACATGCAAATCAACCCCAGTTTATTCTGCATGATGGCCCTCCTTATGCCAATGGCGATATTCATATTGGTCATGCAGTCAACAAAATTCTCAAAGACATGATTGTAAAGTCACGTTGGCTAATGGGGTTTGATGCAGTCTTTGTTCCAGGCTGGGACTGTCATGGCATGCCAATTGAAATCCAAATAGAAAAAGAATTTGGTAAGAATTTACCAACTGCAGAAGTGCAAGCAAAAGCACGCGCATATGCTCTAGTTCAAGTCGAAAAGCAGAAAAAAGATTTTGAGCGCTTAGGTGTATTGGGAGATTGGAATAATCCTTACCTAACCATGAGCTACCGTAATGAGGCTGATGAAATTCGTGCGCTCAGTAAGATCTGGGAAAAGGGCTATGTCTTCCGCGGATTAAAACCCGTGAACTGGTGTTTTGATTGCGGCTCTGCATTGGCAGAGGCCGAAGTGGAATACCAAGACAAAACTGATCCAACTGTGGATGTGGGTTTTGCATTTGATGATGCGCAGCGCCCAGCCCTAGCAAAAGCATTTGGCCTGCCTGAGCTGCCAAATAAACCTGGCCAGATTGTGATCTGG
>JABMMT010000083.1 GCA_013205155.1 Betaproteobacteria bacterium
ACTGCCTGGGTTTCTGCCAACACATCAATTTCGTAATCGCCACCCTTAACGTAAATATCTGGTCGGATTTTTTCAATCAGGCTTACTGGGGTTTGCTCAGTAAACAAGATCGTCATATCGACACTTTCTAAAGCAGCTAATAAAGCCTGTCGATCTGCTTCAGAATTAATTGGCCTGTCATCACCCTTACCCAGCATCTTGACTGAGGCATCCGAGTTCACGCCAATAACCAAGCTTGCACCTAAGGCGCGGGCCTGAGCCAAATAACTGGCATGGCCCCGATGAAGAATATCGAAGACGCCATTGGTAAAAACGAGTGGTCTTGGAAGATTGACAATGCGAGCAAGTAACTGTTCTGGGGAGCAGACCTTGGACTCAAAAGAAGGGGGCGGCAAAGATGTCATAGCTCAATCTTAATAGCAATGGATCGGAGCCTGTGATATTGCCTAGAATGTCTTAAACTTGTGGACTATTGACCCCATTAAATAAGGCGAAAAATGATCCGCTTGTTGTTTGCATGGCTTTTGACCCTTTTTGCTTTTGCAATGGGCACTCACACTGTCAACGCCGCCACTAGTTGCAGTCCTTTGCTGTCTCAAACCTTTCCGCGCCTGCAAGACGAAGCGCCACAAAGCCTGTGCCAGTACCAAGGAAAGGTCATTTTGGTAGTCAATACAGCTAGCTACTGTGGGTTTACTAGCCAATATGATGGCCTTGAAAAGGTTTATGCCAAATATAAAGACAAAGGATTGGTGGTGTTGGGCTTTCCTTCAAACGACTTTGGCCAGCAAGAACCTGGTAGCAATAAAGAAATTGCTGATTTTTGCAAAAATACGTATGACGTCAAATTCCCAATGTTTGCCAAGAGCGCAGTTTCTGGCAGCACTCCTAACCCCCTCTTTAAGGTATTGATTGCCAAAACAGGAACTACTCCAAAATGGAATTTCTACAAGTATCTGATTGACCGAAATGGCAATGTAGTGGACTCCTTCAACAGCATGACTAAACCTACTAGCAACAGTATCACCAATGAGATTGAGAAACTTCTGAAGGAGAAGGTGTAGTGAGTAAAAAAAGAATTGCCATTATTGGTGCTGGCATTTCTGGCCTAGGATGCGCTTATGCCCTAAGGCAACAACGAGATTTAGACATAACAGTTTATGAAGGTGGCGCCCACATCGGCGGCCATAGTAATACAGTCAATTTCAAGCACAAGGTAGGTAAGAAAGAAATTGTGCATGGGGTTGATACAGGCTTCTTAGTATTTAATCGCAAAACATATCCACGACTAGTAAGGCTTTTTGAAGAAATTCAAGTGCCTATTGCGCTCTCGGAAATGTCATTCTCAGTTTCGATAGACGCCTCTGAAAAATCTCATAAACCTAAAACAATTGAATGGGCAGGCAATGATCTCAACTCCTTCTTTGGTCAAAGATCGAACCTCTTATCTTTCTCTTTTTGGAGGATGGCTTTTGACATTCTGCGTTTCAATCGTCTGGCTACTCAATTGGCAAATGACCAAATTGAAGCTGGCCACCTTTACGCCGAACCAGATGAAACAATCGCCAATTTTCTAGACCGAAACCGGTTCAGCCAAAGCTTTAAAGAAAATTATTTTTTACCGATGATTGGTGCAATCTGGTCGTGCTCTGTCGAACAGATGCTGGAGTTTCCTATTCGGACAATGGTGCGATTTTGCCATAATCATGGCTTGCTACAAATCCAAAATCGCCCTCAATGGCTAACTGTTCAAGGTGGGTCACGTGAGTATGTAAAACGGCTTGTAGCGGCCCTAGAAAAACATCAAGTCACCATTCATCGTAAAGCTGTTCTACGAGTCAATGCTAGCAATGACAGCGCCGCGCAATCTGAAGTTATCACAGAGTCTGGATCAGCCTGGTTTGATGAAGTGGTGATGGCCTGTCATAGCGACCAATCTCTCGAACTATTGCATGGCATACATCAGGATGCAAAAAATATTCTTGCCGCCATCCCTTATCAAAAAAATCGGGCGATTTTACATACAGACATTCAGTTTTTACCTGCGGTAAAGCGTTGTTGGGCTGCCTGGAATTACACTGCTAAATCTGGCGCAATGCCATCAGCAAAACAATATGTGAGCGTGAACTATCTCATTAATCGTTTGCAGCCCCTACCACCTGAATTGAAAGATCTGCAAATTATTGTGAGTCTCAATCCACAAACAGATCCTGATCCAAAGTTAGTGCATCAAGAAATTCGTTACGCTCACCCCGTATTTGATATGGGCGCTATTCAAGCACAAAAAGAGCTGCCACTTATACAAGGGAACTCATCTATTTGGTATTGTGGCGCTTGGACTGGATTTGGATTTCATGAAGATGGATTGCGTTCGGGCGAGTTGGTAGCTGAGGCCTTATTAGAAAGTCTACGCTCACCAGTGAAACATAGCCCCAAACAAGATGCTCAATAAATGAATCTGCCAAAGATTAATTTTGGGGTAGTAAAGCATAGCCGCTTTCGTCCTGCGCGCAATGCCTTTGGATACGGTGTATTCACTGTCTCAATTCCTATGCGGGCTAGAAGTGCAAATCCTAGCCTACTCAGCGATTGCGGTCTGAAGGATAACCGCCGAGGATTGATCTCCTTCTTTGACAAGGATCATGGTCAAGGAAAAACAAATAGTCTTGCGTGGATTGAAAACCTTTTACATGAAAATCAGGTACCCAATGTTGATGGAGAAATTTGGTTACAAACCTTTCCCAGAGTTTTAGGCTACGTATTTAACCCTGTCAGCTTTTGGATCTGTACTCGCACCAATGGACAGGTACAAGCAGTACTCGCAGAGGTGAATAATACTTTTGGAGAACGGCATTGTTACTTACTATATAAGGATTCTGGTGAGGCCCTGCATTCTGGAGCGACACTGACCAGCAAAAAAGTATTTCATGTTTCTCCTTTCTGCGAGATCCGCGGGGAATACCACTTCCGCTTCCTATTTCCCAATGAGAGTAACTCAGGTCGCCACTCTGTTTACCGTATTGAACTCCATGAAGATGGACGCCCTTTGATCAACACCAGCATTAGTGGGCAAAGTCGCCCGCTTAGTCGTGCTAATCTCTATTTAGCTTTTATCAGGTATCCCTTAATGAGCTTGGGCGTTATTTTCCGCATCCACTGGCAGGCATTGAAACTGTGGCTCAAAGGTGTACCCTTCATCTCGAAACCTAAACCTCCTGAATTTGAAATTAGCCGATGAATCGCCCTGGACAATCATTACTCTCTCGTTTGAATTTTGCTCGACCAAAAGCAAAGTCATCCAAACAATATCGATTTAGCGTTGAAGCTCTATTGAAATTACTCTCACAGTTGCGTAGCGGCCATCTGAAAATCATCTTGCCAAATAACGAAAGAAAAGAGTTTGGTAACCTTTCTGATGCACTACATGCAGAAATTCAGATTACAGATTGGTCCGTATTCAAGCAAGTCATGTCTCATGGCGATATCGGCTTTGCTGAAAGCTATATCCGCGGGCAATGGAATACTCCCGACCTGAAGGCTCTTCTAGAGCTCGCCATTCGCAATCGGACTATTCTAGAAAAAGCCATTTATGGAAACTGGTATGGCTCGATTTTCTATCGCCTCAAACATTGGCTACGAGACAATACCAAATCTGGTAGCCGTAAGAATATTCAAGCACACTACGACTTAGGGAATGCCTTTTACACTTTATGGCTTGATCCCACGATGAGTTATTCGAGCGCTTGGTTTTCTGAAAGTGAGAATCAGTCACTTGCAGAGGCACAGCGAGCAAAAATTGGACGTATTCTCGACTCGATTGGTTCAAAAGAATCAGAGCACATTCTGGAAATCGGTTGTGGCTGGGGCGGGGTGATGGAGGAGGCACTGCATAGTAATATTGCCATCACAGGTTTAACTCTTTCTACTGAACAAAAAGTGTTTGCGGATTTACGCTTAAAAAATATTCAAGCAAGTCGTAAACAAGCTCCAGCATTTGAAGTTCGTCTACAGGACTATCGAGACTGCCAAGAACAGTTCGATGGAATCGTCTCTGTTGAAATGTTTGAGGCCGTTGGCGAAAAGCATTGGCCAGAATATTTTCAAACTATTGCTAAACGCCTTAAAGCCGGCCGTAAAGCTTGTATTCAAACTATTGTGATTGCTGAAGAATTTTTTGAACGCTATCGACATAGCACTGACTTTATTCAGCAATACGTATTTCCAGGCGGAATGCTTCCTTCACGAGCCAGCTTCCGAGAAAGTGCGGCGCAAGCTGGCCTTAAGGTAGAAGCTGAATTTGCTTTTGGTACTGATTACGCTAAAACGCTCTGCATCTGGAGAGATGACTTTAATCAAAAACTTCAAGAGGTACGTCAACTCGGATTTGATGAGGCTTTTATTCGACTTTGGAATTTCTACCTCATGTATTGCTCCGCAGGATTCTCAGAGCGTAATATCGATGTCGTACAATTTACTTTGAGCCATGAAGCTCCCACAAACTCGGGTAAAGCCCTCAGCGCATGAAGCAACTAGGTATCGATCACTTCTCTGGCAAACGCGTTTGGATCATTGGCGCTTCTAGCGGCATTGGTGAAGCATGTGCCAAGGCTTTAATTCAAAAAGGGGCTAAGGTTGCACTTTCAAGCCGCAGGGTTGAGCGCCTTCAAAAGATAGCAAACTTTGCGCCCGCAGAGCAGACATTAATTCTTCCCGTCGATGTAACCCAAGATGATCAAATTAATACTGGCTATCAAAAGATGATTCAAGCTTGGGGTGGCATTGATTTGCTACTTTTTGTTTCAGGGGTTTATGTGCCCTTGCGTGCCGATAACTTTGATATCAAAACTGCCGAGCAGACGATTGACGCTAATCTTTTAGGCCCCATGAGAGCAGTAGCAGCTGTTTTACCTCGTATGCTTCAAGAGCGCGCTGGGCACATTGCTATAGTAGGAAGTGTTGCTGGTTATAGTGGATTACCAAAGGCCTTAGCTTATGGGCCAAGTAAAGCTGCGATTATTAATTTTTGTGAAACCTTATATTACGACTTATTACCCCAGGGTATCAGTGTACATATGATCTCACCGGGGTTTGTTGCTACTGAAGCCACAGCTCAAAATGATTTTGAAATGCCAGCATTAATTACTGCTGAAGAGGCTACAAGCGAAATATTATCTGGCATTCAAAAAGGTGAGTTTGATATTCACTTTCCGAAACGGTTTTCAGGATTCTTAAAATTTCTCAGAATCCTGCCGTATCCACTCTACTTTTGGATTATCCGTCGCTTTGTAAAAATCTGAGTAGGTTTGTAAATCAACAAGCTTTACTTGTATTTATCTTTACGAATCTTTTCTTCAAGGTAATCCATCACCCCAATAGCTTTAGCCTTGGTGCCAGCAATAGATGGGGAAGTAACGTATTTACCTTGCATCACCATGGTTGGCACGCCATCAATGCGATAGGCGTCAGCTAACTGCCTAGCCGCACGGGCTTTTGAAGTTACTGCAAATGAGCGATAAGTAGCCAAGAAAGTATTGCGATCAATACCCTGAGAAGCAGCCCAATCAGCAATTTCTGATTCTGTTAATAAGCGCTTATTTTCTTTATGCATGGCGTACATCACTTTTTCATGCAGGGCGTCGCCTTTACCAAGAGCTTCAAGCGTATAGAAGAGTTGGCTATGGGGCATAAAGTCATCCCGAAAAGCAACTGGAACTCTTTTGAAAACAACATCTTTAGGCTGACGTTTCGCCCAACTAATCAACTCAGGCTCAAAGTCATAACAATGGGGGCATCCATACCAAAAGAATTCAATGACCTCTACTTTTCCCTTAGTTTCAACTGGCTGAGGAATCGGAAGAATGCGGTAGTCAAAACCTTCTTCAATTTTTTGACCTTGTGCAAGCACAGCCCCACTTAAACAGATGAAGGCGAATAAGGTGAAGATTCTTTTGCTAAATGAAATCATGGTTTACTAGATTTAATAAGGGTTGGTTTGATACCCATGACATTTAACTTATCACGCATGGAATTTGTTTCTTCAGAACTACCATAAGGCCCAATACGAACTCGCCACAAGGTATTACCTTCGCTCGTGACTTCGCTCAACAGAACCTGAATACCTTGCATTGCCAAAGTCGCTTTTTGTGCATCAGCATCAGCTCGCTTCACAAATGCACCAATTTGAAGATAGTACTGCGCATCTGATTTTCCTGCTGGCACTGATAAAGTCTCAGTTGACTTCTTACTATTGAGTAAATCGCTAATAGGATCTGGCCCAGAATTGGTAGAAGACCTACCCTGCAAAGGCTTATTCAAGTCTACAGGTTCGGTAGGAACGGTAGTTTCTCCTTCGGCAGGAGGGGGAGTGGGCTTAATAATATTGAGCGGCAAATTAGGTGCGCGCATCCCAGGTCTTTCTTGGGGGGGATTTTTAGAAAGATAAAAAGCAATCACAAAAGCAATTCCTAAACCTACCCCTAGGCCTAGAATAAAACCTAAAATAGTACCGCCGAATTGAGTATTACTACTCACGTGCTTACTGAGGCCATTTTGCTGATTCGGTTTTTTCATAATTTCCTCATCTTACATGTCACTTCATAAGCAGTCACTACATCTTAGCTGGTGCGGATACACCTAATACTTTTAAACCATTTTGCAAGACTTGGCGAGTCGCTGATAAAAGGGCTAGCCGCGCTAATTTCAAATGCTGATCATCAACCAATACTCGATCAGCATTGTAGAAAGTATGGAAATCACCCGCCAAATCACGCAAATAGAACGCCAATGCATGTGGCGCTAGATCAGCAGCTGCATCAGTCAGTAGCTCTGGATACTCTGCTAAACGTCTTAATAAATGGTCGGATGCTTTACTATCCAAGAGCGATAAGTCGGACACCGCCAAATCAGTTGTCTTTCCACCCCATTGGCTCAGGATTGAGCTAATACGCGCATGAGCATATTGCACATAGAAAACGGGATTCTCGTCATTTTGCTGAAGCGCTAAATCAATATCAAATACAAATTCTGTGTCTGCCTTTCGAGAGATTAAAAAGAAGCGAACAGCATCGCGGCCTCGCTGCAATGCCAAATCTCGTTCTTGCGGGGTCATCTCCGAGTTGATGCCACCTGACCACTCAACTAAATCTCGCACAGTCACGTAAGATCCTGCACGTTTTGAAATTTTAACTTCCTCACCGTGACGCATCACCGTCACCATCTTATGAAGAACATAATCTGGATAAGTTTTCGGAATATCCCATCCACGCTTTTGGGCCACTCCCTGTAAGCCTGAGCGAACGCGAGTAGTCGTGCCATGATGATCGCTACCCTGGACATTAATCACTTTTTCAAAACCACGCTGCCACTTACTGACGTGATAAGCCACATCGGGAACAAAGTAGGTAAAACTGCCGTCAGATTTGCGCATGACACGATCTTTATCATCACCGTCAGCTGTAGTCTTTAACCATAAAGCACCTTCACCTTCATAGGTTTTTCCGATACTCTGTAGATCTTCAACAATTTGAGCAACACTACCATCGGTGTACAAAGAGGACTCTAGGTAGTAACAATCGAATTGGACACCAAACGTTTTTAAATCAATATCTTGTTCGTTACGTAAATACGCTACTGCAAATAGACGAATCGCCTCAAGATCATCTTTAAACTGAGGTGATGATTTAAAAGCAGCAGCAATCTCAGCAATATATTCACCGTTATAGGCCTGCTCTGGCCATGCAGTATCGCCAGGCTTTAATCCATTTAATCGAGCCTGTACGGATAAAGCTAAATTAGCGATTTGCACTCCAGCATCGTTGTAATAAAACTCGCGATGCACTTTAATGCCTTGGGTTGCCAAAAGATTGGCTAACGCATCACCTAAAGCAGCCTGTCTACCATGCCCCACATGCAAAGGCCCAGTTGGGTTTGCTGAAACAAACTCAATCATGGCCCTAGCAACAGGACCAGCACCCTGAGATTTTTCTCCATACTGAGAACCCGAGGACAAAATTTCTTTTACTACTGAGGTTTTAGCGGCATTGCTCAGTCTGAAATTCAAAAAACCTGGACCAGCAATTTCACAAGTAGCGATCAGTTGGTCAAAGCCAGATTGTTTTTGCAAGCGCTCCACAAGCGTCTGAGCCAACTCTCTTGGGTTCAGTTTCCAAGCTTTAGAAAGCTGGAGAGCAATATTACATGCAACATCTCCATGATCAACAGCCTTAGGGCGCTCTAGTCGTAATTGCGGCACCTTACCCAAGCCTCGCTCATCAGCTAAGCCCTGTAAAGCCTTAGTCAGCATCTCAATTAGATGGTTTTTATTAGTCAACAACATAGAATAGTGAGTTTATCAGGTGGTAAGCTATCGAAATGATCTATCAATTTCGATCCAAAGCAGGGGCAGATGTCATCATGCTGGCAGATTTAAGCAAGCGAATTTTTGATATCTTGGGCCGCCCATTGGAGCCTAGGGGAATTTTCACAATAGAACAACTGCCAGGTCTGATTAGTACCCTAGAAACTGCCATCCTAAAAGATTTGGAAGAACGGTCACAGATCAAGACAGGAAATCAAGAAAACTCGGAAATACCTAGACTGGCAGATCGGCTAGGCCAAAGAGCGTATCCCTTTCTTGAGCTCTTAAAGCAAAGCAATGCCAAAAGTGAACCTGTGATGTGGGGCGTTTAATCCAGAGAGCTAGATAATTGACGACGTACGTCGTCAATAGATTCGCCACGACGTTGGGCCAAGTCCTCTATCTGATCAGTAGACAACTTACCAACATTAAAGTAACGAGCTTGCGGGTGAGCCAAATAGAATCCGCTCACGCTCGATGCGGGGTTCATTGCCATCGACTCAGTCAAAGTCATCCCAATATCCTCTGAGCCTATCACGCGTAATAAATCCTTTTTGACTTCATGTGCAGGACAAGCAGGATATCCTGGCGCCGGTCGAATACCACGATATTCTTCATGGATCATTTGGTCATTTGTCAAAACCTCATCGACAGCATAGCCCCATAAATCGGTTCTCACACGATGATGCATGAGCTCAGCAAAAGCTTCCGCTAAACGATCAGCCAAAGCCTTCAACATAATAGCGCTGTAATCATCATGCTTTGCTTGAAATTCTGCGACCTTTTTCTCAACGCCATGACCTGTTGTCACTGCGAAGCAACCTAGATAATCAGACACTCCAGCTTCCTTTGGCGCAACAAAGTCTGCCAAACAACGATTTGGTCTACGTACGCCATCAATGACTGGACGCTCAGCTTGCTGACGTAAGTTATGCCACACAAATAATGGATGCTCGCGTGCTTCATCGCTATATAAAACAATGTCATCACCGACAGCATTCGCAGGGTAAAAAGCAACTACCGCATCTGCTTGTAACCATTGGCCCTTAATTAATTTATCTAGCAGGGTTTTAGCGTCTTCAAATACCTTACATGCTTCCACGCCCACTACTTCATCATCTAGGATAGCCGGAAATTTCCCAGCTAAATCCCAAGTCTGGAAGAAGGGGGTCCAATCAATATATTTAGCAATATCGCCTAAGGCAAAGTTTTTAAAAACTCGGCGGCCAATAAACTTTGGCTTCTCAGGAACATAGTTAGTCCAATCGATTAACTCGCAATTTTTGCGCGCCGCCTGCAGAGAAATGGTAGGCGCTGCTTTTTTATTAGCGTGTTGCTCACGAATACGAACATAGTCGTCACGAAGGTCCTGAATGAATTTTTTGGCGCTCTCATCCGAAAGCAGACTGGAGGCAACCGAGACAGAGCGGGACGCATCAGGTACATAAACAACTGGACCATCGTAATGAGGAGCAATCTTTACAGCAGTATGCACACGAGAGGTCGTAGCGCCGCCAATCATTAACGGAATTTGTCGCTCACGGAAATAGTCATCGCGTTGCATTTCTTGAGCAACGTAAGTCATCTCCTCAAGGGAAGGTGTAATTAAGCCAGAAAGGCCTACGATATCAGCCTTCTCTTCCTTAGCGCGCTTGAGAATTTCAGCACAAGAAACCATCACCCCCATATTAGCAACTTCAAAGTTATTACATTGCAACACTACAGTCACAATATTCTTACCAATATCATGCACATCGCCCTTAACGGTAGCCATGACAATCTTGCCTTTAGCTTTCGCCTCACCGCCGCCAGCAATATGTAAGCGCTTTTCCTCCTCAATATAAGGAATGAGAATAGCCACAGCCTGTTTCATTACCCGCGCACTCTTTACTACTTGTGGCAAGAACATTTTGCCCTCACCAAACAAATCACCAACCACATTCATACCGTCCATGAGTGGGCCCTCGATCACCTCAATCGGCCTACCACCCCCACCCATAATTTGTGCACGAAGCTCTTCAGTATCTTCTTCGATAAAAGAAGTAATACCATGCACTAAAGCATGCGTTAGGCGATCACGTACTAACTCTTCACGCCAGACTAAGTTTTCAACTTGCTTGGCTCCGCCACCCTTAAATTGGTCAGCAATATCCAATAAACGCTCTGTTGGTGTTTTTCCGTCTTTTTCTTTAAAACGATTCAGTACGATGTCTTCAACGCGCTCACGAAGCTCTGGGTCTAGATCTGCATAGACTCCAAGCTGTCCTGCGTTCACGATGCCCATATCCATGCCTGCCTTGATGGCGTGATATAGGAATACTGTATGAATCGCCTCGCGGACACGGTCATTGCCGCGGAAAGAAAAACTAACATTAGAAACGCCACCACTCACTTTGGCGCCTGGAAGATTTTGCTTAATCCAACGAGTGGCATTAATAAAATCTACTGCGTAGTTATCGTGCTCTTCAATTCCCGTGGCAATGGCAAAAATATTCGGATCAAAAATAATATCTTCGGCTGGAAAACCGATTTCATTCACTAAGATTTCGTAACAACGCTGACAAATTTCCGTTTTACGCTTGAACGTATCGGCCTGTCCAACTTCATCAAAGGCCATTATTACTGAGGCGGCCCCATAGCGGCGAATGAGTCGAGCTTGTTTTCTAAAAGACTCTTCGCCTTCCTTTAAAGAAATAGAATTAACAATCGGCTTACCTTGAATACACTTTAGCCCGGCTTCGATCACGGTCCATTTAGAAGAGTCGATCATGATCGGTACACGAGCAATATCCGGCTCTGAGGCAATCAAATTCAAAAAGCGCGTCATCGCTGCTTCTGAATCTAACATTGCCTCATCCATATTGATGTCAATCACTTGGGCACCATTTTCAACCTGTTGACGGGCCACTACGAGCGCCTCATCAAATTGGTTATTCAGAATCATGCGAGAAAACGCTTTAGATCCTGTAACGTTTGTGCGCTCGCCAATATTGACAAAGCCCACAACTGGCGTGACATTAAATGATTCAAGCCCAGACAGCTTCATTGCAGGTTTCGGCTGTTGATTCTCTATGGTGCTCACGCTACTGCCCCCGCATCTTCACGATAAAAGGCGCGGGGTTTACGCTTGGAAACCGCATTTGCAATTGCACGAATATGTTCGGGTGTGGTACCGCAGCAGCCGCCTACAAGATTGACCAAGCCATCTTTAGCAAATCCATCTACTAAGCTCGAAGTAATTTCTGGCGTCTCATCAAAGCCCGTATCGCTCATAGGATTTGGTAGGCCTGCATTGGGGTAGCAGGAAACTGCTACATTACAAATACGTGCCAGTTCAGCAATATATGGGCGCATCAGTGCAGCACCTAAAGCGCAATTTAATCCAAAAGTAAGTGGCTTAATATGCCGTAAGCTATTCCAAAAAGCCTCAACCGTTTGACCAGACAGAATACGGCCTGATGCATCTGTTACTGTTCCAGAAATCATCACTGGCAAACGCTCGCCTGTCTCTTCAAAAAATTCATCTAAAGCAAACAGAGCGGCTTTAGCATTGAGCGTATCAAAGATTGTCTCTACTAAAAATAAATCTACGCCGCCAGCAAATAGGCCCTCAATTTGCTCACGATAAGATGTTCGCAACGCATCAAAGGTAATGTTTCGTGCGCCAGGATCATTTACATCAGGCGAAATGCTTGCAGTCTTTGGTGTTGGTCCAATAGCGCCGGCAGCAAAACGAGGCTTATCAGGCGTACTATATTTAGCGCATGCAGCCTTAGCGAGCCTAGCAGAAACCTCATTCATTTCAAGGGCCAAGCCAGGCATTTTATAATCGTCTTGCGCTACGGAAGTAGCACCAAAGGTATTGGTTTCAATAATGTCTGCACCAGCCTCTAAATATTCTTCATGAATCTTGCTAATAATTTCTGGCTGGGTCAGTACTAACAATTCATTATTGCCTTTTAAGTCACCGGGATGATTTAAAAAACGAGGATTTCCAGGAAGACCTCGGTAATCTTCTTCTGAAAACTTGTATTGCTGAATCATGGTTCCCATTGCTCCATCCAAAATGAGGATACGCTGCCTTAGCAGCCCAGGAAGTGCCTGACCACGGGTATACGGCTGGGATAAATCTTTAAATAACATTGCTTAACCGGGAATAATCTCTAGAATCCCTTATTCTATTGGAAAAGCCACTTTTTATTTACTTGGAGCCTTATATGTTTGGAACTATTCCTGAATTTAATCAAAGCCTTGATATGTTCAAAACCATGTGGGGGCAGGGTGCGGCAGCTCAAGCCGGACAATTTCCCTTTACTACAGACGCATCTAAGGCTGCTAGCGGCTTTACTTCCGCTTTTCCAGGTCTTGATGTAGAGGAATTAGAAAAGCGCATCAAGGATCTCAAGAGCGTTGAAAGCTGGCTAAACCTTAACCTTAATATTCTCAAATCAACCATTCAAGGCTTAGAAGTTCAACACGCCACCATGATGGCCTTAAAGTCTTTTGGTGAAGCTGTTTCTGCCGCTGGTGCAGCAGCCTCTAATAGCGCTGAAAATTCAGAAACTAAAACCAGCGCTAAACCACGGAAAACCGCAACACGCCGTCGTCGCAAAGCTGGCGATGCAACTTACCTCGACGAAGTAGGTAATTCAGATGGGCAATAGCCTCGCCCATGGCAAAAGTAAGCTGATGAATATCTAATTCGCGCTTAAACAAAACCGGTACTATCTCTCTAGCATGTGCCGGCTTTTTACATGCGCCCAAGGTATCGGCTAAACGCTCATCATGGTGCGTCTTAAGCTGAGTAATCCGTATCTTCATTCCTGTAAAGGGCTTGCCGTGTGAGGGCAGCACTAAGGTGTCATCTGGCAGTGGCAAATATTCATCTAGAGAATCTAGATAGAGCCCCAAAGGATCTGCATCAGGGTCCGCATCAAAGACACTGACGTTAGTGGAAATTCGTGGCAACAACATATCTCCAGAAATTAATACTCCAAGATCTTTGCAAAAAAGCGAGGCGTGCTCTGGTGCATGACCGAAGCCCATAATGACTTGCCACTCTCGGCCATCGATCAGAATGTTTTCACCATTAATAATCCGCCGATATTGTCTTGGAACACCGGGGACCAAATTGCCATAGTAGTTAGAACGACCCCGAATCTTTTCTAAATCCTCCGGTGTAGTCAGACCATGTTTTTGAAAATGGTCTGCAGACCCGCCCCCGCCAGCCCTTGAGCCAATGGCAGCACCACCCTCTTTATGACTTAACCATTGAGCAGTTAAATAGTCTGTCATCGAGATCCATAAGGGCGCCTTCCATTTTTCACATAACCATTGTGAAAGCCCCACATGATCAGGATGCATATGCGTCACAATGACTCGCAAGACTGGCAACCCATTTAATTCATTTGCAAATATTTTGTCCCATGCAGCCTTAGTTTCATCATTAGCTATACCGCAATCGACAATGGTCCAGCCATCCACACCATCAATTTCATCGCGTAAGAGCCATAAATTAATATGGTCTAAAGCAAATGGCAGTTTCATTCTGAGCCAACGTACTCCTGGCGCTACTTCAATGCTACTACCCAACTCTGGAAGCTGATCTCCGAGGGGGTAATGAAGAGCGCTTTCAGAAGCTAACGGAGGTTTATTGTTCATATGTTTATTTAACCGATTATTGATTGACGTTGACAATCACCCGCCCTCGGATGTTACCTACCATGAGCTCTTGTGCATATTTTAAAGACTCCTCCAAATTAATTTCATGAGAAATCTCATCCAGAGTTTTTAAATCCATCAGCTTACTTAATTGCTCATAAGCAGCAATTCTTTTTGCACGTGCCACAGTAACACTATTGATGCCATATAAAGTGATGCCACGAAGAATAAATGGTGCCACACTAGAAGGAAAGTCCATGCCTTGCGCGAGGCCACAAGCAGCAACTGCGCCATCACTCTTGGTTTGGGCGCAGGCGTTCGCCAAGGTATGGCTTCCAACGCTATCAACTACCGCAGCCCAACGCTCTTTTGCCAAGGGCTTTCCAGGAGCAGATAAGGCCGTGCGCTCAATGACCTCTGTGGCACCAAGCTGCTTTAAATAATTCTCTTCAGATAAACGCCCAGTACTAGCGACCACCGTAAATCCCAATTTATTTAAGAGTGCAATGGCAAAGCTACCGACGCCACCTGCCGCACCAGTGACTAAAACTTCACCATCACTTGGCTTCAGACCATGAGATTGCAGCGCCATCACACATAGCATGGCGGTATAACCTGCAGTGCCAATGGCCAAAGCCTGCTTGGCTGTAAAGCCTTTAGGCAATGGAATGAGCCACTCGGCCTTGACCCGCGCCATTTGACTTAAACCACCCCAGTGACCTTCTCCAACGCCCCAACCATTTAGAAGGACCCTATCGCCAGCCTTAAAGTCGGCGCTACTACTCTCTATTACTTCCCCCGCGAAATCGATCCCCGGCACCATCGGAAAGTTACGTACGACAGGGCCTTTACCAGTAATGGCTAGACCATCCTTGTAATTAAGGGTGGAGTAGAGCACCCTCACCTTTACATCACCTTCGGGCAAGCTAGCCTCATCAAGCTCTGCCAGCTCAGCACGATAGCCCTGATCATCCTTTTTTACCAAAATAGCCTTAAACATGCATCTTCCTTTTTGATCGAAGCTTTTCCCCGCAACAAATGCGTAATAGGTTTATCCTAACGAGCATTGATGATTATGGGGGTTTCCATGAAAAAAATTCTACTATTAACTGCGATTTCTAGCTTACTACTAGCTGGCTGCTCCTCAACCCAACTCGGCATGTCTATGGGCAATATGCGCCTGATTAATTCTAGCGCTCCCCCTCAAGAGGTAATGGACTTTGCTACAAACACTTGCCGAAACGACTTTTACCAAGGAGCAAGCTTTCTCTCCAAGGCTAACAAGGAGTATCGCTTTAAATGCGTCAAAGCCGAAGAGAATGAAATCTTGATGCCTATTCCTGGAACCGCTATTACTCCTGTAAGCAAGTAATTCATAGTCAATGGCCCCATTTACCTCCCAGGAGTTACGCAAAGGATTCGCCTCATTCGCAACAGGGGTTACCGTCATTACTTGCCTTGATGAACAGCAGCAACATCATGGCATTACCATCAGCTCATTTAATACGGTTTCCTTAGAGCCCCCACTGATTCTTTGGAGCCTAAAAAAACAGTCGCGCTTCATGCCTTGGATGGAAGTTGGGAAAAAACATCTGATTCATGTACTTGAACGCACACAAGAAGATTTAGCCATGCACTTTGCAACGGTCAAGCATGATGAGTTTATAGGCGTGCCTCATCAAATCGCCGATAACGGTCTTTGTCAGATTAATGATTGTGTTGCTTATTATGAATGTGAAACTGCTTACGTCCATACCGGTGGAGACCACAACATCATCGTTGCCAAGGTATTAAGCTTAAAAAATTATCCAGAAAAAGAACCGCTTATTTATGCTCGTAGTAAATTTGTTGGTCTTGATTTCGCCGAACTTAAAACAAATTAATTCAAGTAAATAGAAATGAAGGAAAAGCCATGATACGTTTATGGGGCCGTAAAAGTTCGATCAATGTACAAAAAGTTTTGTGGTGTCTCGCTGAACTTGGAATGCAGGAGGGTAAAGACTTCGAGCGAATTGATG
>JABMMT010000084.1 GCA_013205155.1 Betaproteobacteria bacterium
CTTCAAAAGCGTCAAGGTCTGATGGTCGCTTGTCCTGAAGAAATCGCCTATCGCCAAGGTTGGATTAGTGCTGAGGTGGTACAAAAAGTGGCTAGTTTGCTGAGTAAAAATACTTACGGTCAATACCTCAATAAGATTTTGCTCGAGCTTAATACTTCAGATCAACCCATCTCTTTGTCTTCTAAGAAATAAAGGAAACATAGCGGTGTCCGCTCCCAATCCTAAGCTTCAAGTTACCTCCACAGCAATACATGATGTATTGATTATTGAGCCAAAAGTATTTGGTGATGAGCGTGGCTGGTTTACTGAGTCCTTTAATGCGCAGGATTTTACGCAAGCCACAGGGCTTATCGTCGACTTTGTGCAAGATAACCATTCCTTTTCCAAGCAATGGACTTTGCGTGGTTTGCACTACCAACTAGAGCAAGCTCAAGGTAAATTGGTGCGTGTTGTGGCAGGCAGCGTCTTTGATGTCGCGGTAGATATTCGTAGGTCATCGCTCACTTATGGTAAATGGGTGGGCGTTGAACTCAGCGCTCAGAATCATAAACAGATGTGGATTCCGGCGGGCTTAGCCCATGGCTTTTTGGTGCTATCTGAGGCTGCGGAGTTCTTGTATAAAACGACCGATTACTATCACCCTCAAAGCGAAGCCTGCTTAGCTTGGAATGATCCTACCGTAGGAGTGCAATGGCCCTTCCCAGAAGGCGTGACTCCTAATATGAATGCCAAAGATCACAATGGCTTAGCTTGGGATACTGCTCCGAAGCTTTAAATCGCCTTGCTAGCAAAAGATAAGATAATGCTCACATGAGCACTTCATCGCCCAAAATTTTATTAGTAAAGCTCTCCTCTTTAGGTGACGTACTTCACAATTTACCGCTGGTTTGGGATTTACGAGCACGTTTACCTGATGCGCAAATCGATTGGGTAGTTGAAGAGGCTTACGTTCACTTACTTGAGCCTTTATTGTCAAAAGATGACTTTAGAGGCATTGATCGCATTATTCCTTTTGGCTTACGTCGTTGGAAAAAACATCTTTTTGAGCTTTCTACTTGGAAGCAATTTTTTTCCTTTAAAAGGCATTTGCAAGAAATCTCTTATGACGTAGTGATTGAAACCCAAGGCTTACTGAAATCAGCTTTAGTCTGTGCCTTGGCTAAAAAATCACCCAATGCAGTAGTGGCTGGTTTGGCAAACGCTACCCAATTTTCAGGATACGAGCCGCTTGCGAAATGCTTCTATAACCATCAAGTGCAAGTTCCAGTACAGACTCATGCAGTTGATCGTTCACGATTAGTGATGTGCTCAGCATTTGATTGGCTGGCAATCAAGCGTTCGGACACCCCCCATTTCTATGCATCACGAATTGAAGTAGATTTACTCAAACCTTCCATCTCTCAATTAAAGACCCCATACGTCTTATTTTTTCATTCCACGGCGAGAGAGGCCAAGCGTTGGTCTAATACAGCCTGGGTTGCTTTAGGTATTGAACTTAGCAATCGTGGATATCAAGTTGTTTTGCCATGGGGTAATGCTGCTGAGAAGGCTGTTAGTACTGTGCTGGCTAAGCAGATTCCGAATGCCTTGGTGCCCCCAGCATTTTCGATTGAAGATGCCTTTGCCGTAATAGCCGGCGCTGCGCTGACCGTTGGGGTTGATACGGGTCTCACGCATTTAGCGGCCGTCTTGGGCTTACCTACAGTAGAAATCTATTGCGATTCTCCGCGATGGAAGACTGAGGGTTATTGGGCTTATCACATCCGTAATGTGGGAGACATCGGACTGTCTCCAGATGCCGCTGAGCTTATCAAGGTATCTGTAGAGCTACTCACGAGACCTGCTTAGGAATTAACGCAGTAAAGTATTGATCGCGATCAGATCTTGATCTGTAAGGGCAGCTGCATGCGCCTTTAATTTAATCGCGTTGAGAATAGTGTTATAGCGTGCTTGTTGCAACTGTGATCGAGTGTTAATAACAGTATCTAAAGCGATCAACACATCAATATTAATTAAGGTGCCTACTTGGAATCCAAGCTTGCTGGACTCTAAGGCGGAATTCGTTGAACGCTCCGCAGCTTCAAATGCTTTTACGCTTGCAAGTCCGCCATAAAATCCAGTAAATGCAGCGCGTGTATTTTGCGCGGCTGTACGTCTGGCATTATCAAAGTTGGCTTTAGCGGTATCTACTAAGGCTGCATTTTGACGAATGATAGAACTGGCATAACCACCAGATACCAAAGGTATATTCATCTGTAACGCAATGGTGTTGTTATAAACGTTTGTATTATTAGGTTGAAAACTATTTGCAGTACCATTAGAAGTGTTATAGCCACTAGTCCCTACAAAGTTAATGGAGGGGTAGTTCAAGGCTTGTGAGCCACGAAAAGTACTCTCAGCAAGATTAACTGTTAGCTGGCTAGCCAAGACATTAAAGTTTGCTGCCTCTGATTGCTTAATCCAATCATCCAAGGTTTGGCCTGGAGGTAGTTGTGGATTGACGCTATCTGTAATGGGAATATCTTTTGCATCTTTATTCTTCGAGCGAGGATCCTTAAGAACGCCATCGATCTTCACCTCTTTAGTGAGGGGTCTTAATGCACCAACTGGATGGCCAACCAACTGCTCTAAAACACCGCGCGTCACCACTAAACCCGCTTGGGCTGCAATTTCTTGAGAATTGGCTAAATCCAAGGCAGCCTGCGCCGTATTGACATCCACAATCGTTGCAAGACCAGCATCAAATTTAGCTTGTGCAATTTCAAGTTGTTGTTTGATCAGACTCTTTTTATTGCGATAGAGTTCAACATTGTCTTGACTTGTTAGGGCATCAAAATAAGCCTGCGATACCCGAATAATTAAATCTTGCTGAGCCGAATAAAAGCGCATGTCGGCAAGCCTAGTATTTAAATCACCTTGTTTAAATGCTTCAAGGGCTGTGAGATTGAATACGGGTTGCGTCAGGGTGACGGTGTAATTCTTTTGATCAAATACACGTGAGTTACCTGAGCCCGGTGAAACGATGGTACTTCCTGCACCATGCTGGAAGTAGCGTGTGCCGCCTGGTGTGGCACTGGCTTGTGGAAGTAAGAGCGATAGGCCTTGCCAATACAGTTCTTTACTGGCCTGGTAATTAGAGCGAGCGGCATTTAAAACGGGATCGCTAAAGGCAGCCTCTTGATAAAGAGTGATCAAGTCAGTTAATCGATTTTTGTCTATAGATCCTGAGCTATTTGCGTTGATATAAGAAGGAGTAGCTTGGTCTGGTAAAGCAGTCTTAGGCTTTACAATGAACTGTGGCGGTTGATCGATACCAGTCAGTGACTGAACACTTACTTTGGAGGGTAAAGAGGGCGGAGCTCCACTGGCACTTTGTGCCCAAGTATTTGTCGAAACCCATCCAAAGCCCAGCGCTTGACCCAGGATTAAGCTGAATGCTGTTATCTGAGAGGGTAGAGGGCGGCTTCTGTTCATGTAATTCAAATGCTTTTTAATGTGCCATGCAGTTTAAGGCTAATTTATCCAAATTGCTCATTTATGAGCTATTTTGCCAAATACTCTAATTCTTGCTTGGATACCTATAAAATTTAGCCCATGGATCTAATTTTGTTAGCTAAAGCAGTCATTCTGGGGATAGTAGAGGGCTTAACAGAGTTTTTGCCCATTTCTAGTACGGGACACCTGATTTTGGTTGGGGATTTATTGGACTTTAATGACGATCAAGGTAAAGCGTTTGAAGTCATTATTCAGTTCGGTGCAATCTTGGCAGTGTGTTGGGAATTTCGACATAAGCTCATCAGTGTCATTACTTCATTGAAGACGAGTCCGCTGGCTAGGCGTTTTGTCTTGAATCTAGTGATTGCCTCTATTCCGGCGATGGGTTTAGCTTTCTTATTTGGTAAATATATTAAGGCGGTCTTATTTGCCCCAGTTCCAGTTGCCACCGCTTTTATTGTTGGCGCTCTGGTGATTTTCTGGGCAGAACACCGTCAGCTTCATCTAAGCCCTTCACAAAGAGCAATTCATACGGTAGATGACCTCACTCCGTTAGATGCGCTAAAGGTGGGCTTAGCCCAATGTGCCGCCTTGATCCCGGGTACTTCTCGGTCGGGTGCAACGATTATTGGTGGCATGCTGTTTGGTATTCCAAGAGTAGTTGCTACTGAATTCTCTTTTTTCTTGGCGATTCCAGTGATTGGTGGTGCAACGGCCTATGAGTTACTAAAACTTTGGAACTCACCGGTTACTTTTACTGGCGCCTATAGCTTGGCTATCGCAGTAGGTTTTGTTTCAGCTTTCATCTCTGCATTTATTTGTGTGCGCTGGTTAATACGCTATGTTGGACACCATAACTTTGTGCCATTTGCTTGGTACCGAATTGTATTTGGCTTGTTAGTGCTCATTACAGCATATACAGGTTTGATAGCTTGGTCTCATTAATCAACTGCTAGTCCCTTAGGAAATCAATATGGATGTCACCATTGACGCGATTACCAATAATATTCAGCTGGCATTAGCACCAGTTTTTTTATTAACCGCTGTCGCCACTCTGATTAATGCCATTTCAGGGCGCTTGGCAAGATCAGTAGATCGCATGCGTACGATTAATAAGTTAATGCATAGCGATCATCATTTTTCAGATTCTGCCCGTCAACAAATGCTGCTTGAGGCGAATGAAGCAAAGATGCGAGGTCGTCTATGTACCGTAGCAATCTTTTTTGATGTTTTAAGCGGCCTATTTATCTCGCTGACAGTTTTAGAACTCTTTTTCTTCCAAGCGGGGGCGGTACGTTCTTTGCATACAGATTATGTCATTTGGACATTTGTTCTGGGATTAGTCGCTTTTATGACCTCTTTAGGCTTTGTTTTAGCTGAAATCATCTATGCCTATCGGTCAGCTAGCTGGGATTCACCCCACAGCTAGTCGATTCAAACCGTTAAAATCAGCAGAACTTAATTAAAGATAAGCAAAATGAAGAAAATTCTCATTACTGGTGGCGCAGGTTTTTTAGGCTCACATCTCACTGAAAGACTCCTCAAGGATGGGAACGAGGTTTTAGTAGTCGATAATTTTTTTACTGGCACTAAGCAAAATTTAACGCACTTACTGTCAAATACCAATTTAGAAGTGATGCGCCACGATGTTACCTTTCCTCTGTATGTAGAAACTGATCAGATTTATAACTTAGCGTGTCCAGCATCCCCAGTACATTATCAATACGATCCAGTGCAGACTACCAAGACGAGTGTACATGGTGCGATCAATATGCTCGGTTTAGCTAAGCGGACTCGTGCTCGTATTTTGCAAGCATCGACGAGTGAGGTGTATGGCGATCCAGAGGTGCATCCTCAGCCAGAAGAATATTGGGGTAGAGTCAATCCCATTGGCATTCGCTCTTGCTATGACGAAGGCAAGCGCTGCGCAGAAACCCTGTTTTTTGACTATTACCGCCAGCATGGTCTTGATATCAAAGTAATGCGTATCTTTAATACTTATGGTCCACGCATGAATCCCCAAGACGGTAGAGTAGTCAGTAATTTTATTGTTCAGGCACTTCAGGGCAAAGACATCACTATTTATGGCGATGGTCAACAAACGCGTAGCTTTTGTTACGTGGATGATTTAATTGAAGCCTTTGTTCGCATGATGAATTCTGAAAAGGGCTTCACAGGCCCAGTCAATACTGGAAACCCAGGTGAATTTACGATGTTGCAGTTAGCCGAAACCATTCTGAAGATCTCTGGAAGTAAATCAAAATTGGTTTTTGAACCACTACCTTCCGATGATCCAAAGCAGCGTCAACCTAATATTGAATTAGCGAAAGCCAAGCTGGGCTGGGAACCAAAAGTGAATCTTGAGGACGGCCTCAAAGAGACCATTGCCTACTTTAGGAAGGTATTGGCTTAGCTTGTCGCATCCAGTTGAGCGTATTCGCTCATTTGTC
>JABMMT010000085.1 GCA_013205155.1 Betaproteobacteria bacterium
AACGCAAATGGTCTGTACGCAATAATGATGTTCCGAAAGCATTGCGATTATTCACCATACCTCCGACTGATATTCCACCAAAACCAACGCCATGAAAGCCACGCTCACGACCAATAAATAAATTACGCTGCCCCTGGCCACTTACACGCCAATAGGCCAAAGCCAACTTCATAGCGGTATCACATGCCTCTGAACCACTATTCACTAAAAAGACTCTATCTAAACCTGGTGGCGCAAGCGATGCAATACGGTCAGCTAGTTGAAAGGCTCCAGGATGGCCAACCTGAAAGCTGGAAGCAAAATCAAGCACATCAATTTGAGATTTCATGGCATCTGAAATCTTAGGATGCCGATGTCCTGCACCAACGCACCACAATCCTGATGTGCCGTCTAGAATACTTCTCCCATCATCTGTCTGATAGGTAACCCCCAATGCCGAATGAACCATACGAGGAGCATTCTTGAACTCTCGATTAGGGGTAAATGGCATCCAAAAGCTATCTAAGGGATTCATATCATTCAGTATTAAAAAATTCCAAATAATCTATTAGCGGTAATTGACATTAACATACTCCAAAAGAGGCTTGAGATTACTTGCTTAACTGAGATAATGAAATTCATAAAGCCACTCATCTTGCCGCATTCAAAGGGAAAAGCTAATGCTCATTCAATGCCCCAATTGCAATAAATTGAATCGCCTGCCGCCAGGCCGAATCAATGAGAAACCAATCTGTGGTGTCTGTAAATCAAGCTTACTTCTAGGTACGCTTGATGCCGATCAGACTAATTTTCAAGAAATCCTCAAATCAACTACGCTACCCATCATTGTTGATTTTTGGGCACCATGGTGCGGCCCATGCAAAATGTTTGCCCCAACTTTTCTTTCTAGTGCAGGTAAATATGGGGAAGAAATACTTCACCTCAAAGTTGATACTGAAGCTAATCCCGCTATTGGCCAAGAATATAACATTCAATCTATTCCAACTTTGGTCATCTTTAAAAATGGTTCTGAAGTTGAGAGATTTTTTGGTGCGCTATCTCCTGCAGAGTTAAATCAATTTATTACTCGATTTAAATAAATAAAAAGCTGCAGGTGATGGGGCTTAGGGACTATTGAGGTAGCTGACGTGCGCTCTTTGCTCTTAAAAAAATCAGTGCAACAATGCCTAATAACATGACGTATATTGAAATATACACAGCCCCCTTGCTATGAGCATAAGCAAAGCTTGAATAACTTAAGTAAGCACAAGACGCACAAAATAGTAGAGGCGTCATTGGATATAGTGGAATACTAAAATCTCTTTTGATACCACGATCTTTAGCGCGCAATATAAAAACAGCAATGCCAATTAAAAATAGAAAAAACCAAAAGACGGGTGCTGTAAATTCCACCATCGCATCAAAGCCATCAGCCTGAAAAGCTCCAAAGCCAACTAAAGCCAGACAAATAGCAGACTGGACAAGTAAGGCTAAAGTAGGTGAACCACGTTTACTCTCCCACCGCCCCATAAACCGCAGGCTATCCCAGTCATCCCCAATTGCGTAGTTAGTTCGGGCCCCCACAATCATGGTCGCATTGATGCTAGTTAATGCTGCAACAGCAACAAAAAGCCCAAGTAATTTTTCACCTAAAGGTCCAAAAGCCATTGCTAAAAGATCGGCCGGGGCAGCCTTGCTACTAGCCAGCTTATCCATCCCCAATCCAGCGATGAGAGCCCAATTCACTAATAGATAGATGACGGTGATGAGAATAATGCTAAGGACAATAACTGAGACTATAGCCTTGCTACCCCCTTTTACTTCTGCCGAAATATAGGCTGACTCATTCCATCCACCAAAAGTCAGCAAAACAAACACTAGGGCTAGACCCAAAAGACCCATAGAAGGAGCATTTGAAAAAGCTGGCGCATGTTCAACTGAGGGTAAAGGCGATCCAATGAACCCAAATCCTACGGCAATAATCACGACTAAGCCTGCTACCTCAAATAATGTCAGGATACTTTGAATACCAGAGCTTAAGTGGATGCCAATTAAATTAACTCCAGTTAGCACGATGATGATCATGATCGCCCATATCACTGTAGAGTAAGTACCAAGAGGAAGAACCTTCGTCATGTAGTCACCAAAGACAAAAGCAAGTAAGGCTATAGATCCAGTATTGATAACAGTGGCTTTAGCCCAGCCATACAAAAAAGAAACATTTTTTCCATAGGCCTTATTGAGAAAATGATAATCTCCTCCAGCATGCGGATACATAGTAGCTAGCTCTGCATAACAAAGCGCTCCAGCCAGAGAGATAATAGAGCCAGCAACCCATATCGCCATCATCCATCCAATATCACCAGTAATACCGGCTACCATGGATGGCGTCTTAAAGATCCCTGCCCCAATAACAATACCAACAATAATTGCTATTGCGCCTAATCGAGATAAAAGGCGCCCTGGAATTTGATGAGCGTCATTATTCATAAACTAATTAAGGGAGTGTTGTTAGATGAAAACTTACCGTTTAAAACCAGAAAATTCTCGAATCATGTAGTTAGAGTTTTCTTCACCTTTGATATTTGGTCCATTAAAGCTCAGGCGAATTGTTCTCAAATTATTCATGTCATCAATATAACTAAATTGCAATTTATCACCTTTCAGATCAGCATTGAGAATCGGCTGAGTTTTCTTACCTAAGGTAATATTGCCTCCTACGTACTGAAACTTTTGGGACAGATTCAATATGGTGCTACTTTTTGAGTCAAAACTATCTAGCACCCATTCTCCAGAAACATTGGCAGGTACAACCCAAAAATAACCCTTAGCAGGATTATCAATCTCTGCGTCTGCCTGCCAGTCACCCATATCAAATGCATGAGAGACCACGCGCGTCCCAGGCTTCATTTTTAGAATAGTAGGTCTTAATTGCTGATTAAGCTCTGGTAGCAAATAGAGCGTTACTACAGTTGCATTAGAAAAATCCTCTTTAAAGATATCACCCTGAATAATTTTGACTTTGTTTGCAACCCCTGCCCGTTCTGCATTTCTTTGTCCAAGGGCTGCCATATCTGGGTTGAATTCAATCCCGACAGCTCGCGCTCCAAAATCTTTTGTAGCGGCAATCGCAATCTTTCCATCGCCAGCGCCTAAATCATATAAAAGATCAGAGGGGCCGACATTAGCAATTTTGAGCATCTTAGTGACTAGCTCATTACCTGTTGGAATCCAAATCACATCCTTGCCACTTTGCCCCATATTAGGCCTGTACTTATCATCGCCAAGATCAGATGAACTTTGGGAAAAGGCATTACTAAAAGCAAGCAAGGCCAAAAGAAAAGTAAGTTTTTTAATCATGTGTATTAGCTGAAAGTGAATGTAGAT
>JABMMT010000086.1 GCA_013205155.1 Betaproteobacteria bacterium
ATAGTTTGCAGTGTGACCACCAAATGGGCGTTGATAAATAGTGCCATCGGGGTTGCGATCAAACGGCATTCCAAAGTGCTCTAACTCATAAACAACTTTTGGAGCTTCACGACACATAAACTCGATCACGTCCTGGTCACCCAACCAGTCAGAACCTTTGATGGTGTCATAAAAGTGATAGTGCCAATTATCTTCACTCATATTACCCAATGAAGCACCAATGCCGCCTTGCGCAGCAACAGTATGTGAGCGCGTTGGGAATACTTTTGTTAATACAGCAACATTTAAGCCTGCTTCTGCCAACTGCAATGAAGCGCGCATACCTGAACCACCCGCACCAACAATCACCGCATCAAAACGGCGACGTGGCAATGATTTTTGAATCGCAGTCATCGAATTACACTTTCCACAAAATTTGAACGGCATAGGCCGCACACGCTACGAGATATAAAACTGTTAACACTTGAAGTGTTAAACGAATGCTGACAGGCTTGATGTAATCCATCCAGATATCGCGCACACCGATCCAGGCGTGATAGAACAAGCTAAACAAAGCCAAAAATGTTAAAAGTTTCATGAACTGATTGCTAAACAAGCCAGCCCAACCTTCATAAGTTGCACTGCCAGTAATGCAATAGTCCACTAGCAATACGATCGTAAATACCACCATCACAATGGCAGTTACGCGTTGAATAATCCATTCCTTAAGGCCGTAGTGAGCCCCTACAACTAAGCGTTTTGGTCCGATTTGATAAATAGGCATGTAATTTCCTTAATTGATTTTCGCTTAGTACAGACCGAACATTTTGAGGCCGACTATTGCAGTCAAAGCCAAACCCAAAAACAGCACAAACTTTGCTGAGCGATTAGCCTCTGACTTGTCAACACCGATTTCTAGATCGAGTAAAAGGTAACGGATACCACCACAGAAGTGATGCAAGAAAGACCAAATCAATCCAAGACAAATTATTTTTACAAAGATATTGCTGGTAAAGGCCTGAAACTTTTGATAACTCATTTCAGAAGCAAGACTCTGATCGAAAAGATACAAAATGAATGGCAGTAAGAGGAATAAGGATGCTCCGCTGATGCGGTGAAGAATTGAAACTTTACCGGCCCATGGGAGGCGATATTTAATTAACTGCGCTAGTCCAATGTTTCGGTAAACAGGTCTATCTTTTTTAAGGTCTTGCTGTGCTTCAACCATGGGTAATATCAATCTTTAGGTGGAGGTTCAGAGTGGTTTTGTTGTAATGCAATATATTCTATTGGAAATTGGGAATGTTGGGGATTTCATAGGGTTTATAGGGTCTAAATACCGGTTTTCACGGAAAAAGCTATTTCAATTGATGCGGATAAGATCAGTTCAATTTGTTCTCGTAATGCTGTTTAGAAGTGTTGTACCTAGCGTGCCGAATTTCTACTGGTTTATTTCCATAGGTAAAAGCTACCCTCTCAACAGAAAGCAATGGCGAACCAAGCGTTAACTGGAGGTGGGCTGCTAAGCTTTCATCAGCAGCTAGCGCCTTAATTTTTTCTTCTGCCCGCACCATATGGGTTGCATGCTTGCTTTCATAGAAGGCGTACATAGGGCCTTGCATTTGATTTAAAGTTTCTAAGGTCAATCCTTTAAAACGGGCTGCAGGAAGCCAAATTTCTTCAAAAATAATCGGTTTGCCGTCAAAACTCTGGATGCGGTCAATGTGAATGACGGAATCACCAGCCTTCAATTTAAGCAAATTGGCAACATAGGCGTTAGCCTTTACCTTCTCACAAACGAGAAACTGGTTGGTATGGTGAAACTTTTCTCCAGAATCAGGGGCTAAGCGCAAAAAGCGGAACTGCCAAACATCTTCCTGATGGGTTGCAACAAAGGTGCCCTTACCTTGGCGTCTGACTAATAAATTTTCTGCAGCCAATTCATCAATAGCCTTGCGAACAGTCCCCTGACTCACGGCATAACGGGCTGCAAGCTCGATTTCACTTGGGATGGCAGAACCCGGTAGCCATTCTGAGGCTTGTAGGCTGGTCAGAATCATCGCCTTAATCTGTTGATACAGAGGGCTAAATGCTGGAACGGGCAGACTTACTTCTGACAAATCAGCTCCATAACAGAGATCCATTAGATAAAATTTAGCTTCATTCTAGTCTTATATAAGACACCATTGACAGTGTAAAGCGAAAGTTCACACACTTGAATGGATAATAAGAAAGTTTTCATTAATTCACTCACTTAACCATCCCCTGGAGTAATAAGTAATGGCAAAAGCCCCAATGCGTGTCGCTGTAACCGGTGCAGCCGGTCAAATCGGATATTCACTCTTATTTCGCATCGCCAATGGCGACCTGTTGGGCAAAGATCAGCCTGTAATCCTCCAATTACTCGAAATTCCAGACGAAAAAGCACAAAAAGCATTAACCGGCGTCATGATGGAGTTAGATGACTGTGCATTCCCATTGCTAGCTGGCATGAGCGCTCATTCTGACCCGATGACCGCATTTAAGGATATTGATATTGCCCTTTTGGTGGGTGCGCGTCCGCGTGGTCCTGGTATGGAGCGTAAAGATTTACTGTCTGCTAATGCGCAGATTTTTACAGCCCAAGGCAAGGCATTAAATGCTGTTGCAAAGAAAACGGTGAAGGTATTGGTTGTTGGCAACCCAGCCAACACTAATGCTTATATCGCCATGAAATCTGCCCCAGATATTCCAGCCAAAAACTTCACTGCGATGTTGCGTCTTGATCACAACCGTGCCCTCTCACAATTAGCAAGCAAGCTGAATAAACCGGTAGCCAATATTGAAAAATTGATTGTCTGGGGTAACCATAGCCCAACCATGTATCCAGACTATCGTTTTGCTACAGTTGATGGGAAATCAGTAAAAGATAGTATTAACGATGCAGCCTGGAATAAAGATGTTTTCATTCCTACTGTAGGTAAACGGGGTGCAGCCATCATTGATGCTCGTGGCCTTTCATCTGCTGCCTCGGCAGCAAATGCTGCAATCGATCATATGCATGATTGGGTGCTTGGCACCAATGGTAAATGGGTCACAATGGGTATACCATCCAAGGGTGAATACGAAATCCCTACTGAAGTCATTTATGGTTTCCCAGTAGTTTGTGAAAATGGTGAGTACAAAATGATTGAAGGTTTGGAGATCGATGAATTTTCACGTGAGCGCATGACTCACACCTTGAATGAATTACTCGAAGAACAAGCTGGTGTAAAGCACTTGCTCTCATCAGGAAATGACCAATGAAAAAAACCCTTCTTGCCATGAGCGTTGCGTTTGCAGGTCTAGGCTTTACCGCACACGTATTTGCAAATGAAGAAGTTGTTTGGACCTGTAGTGATAGTAAGCAAT
>JABMMT010000087.1 GCA_013205155.1 Betaproteobacteria bacterium
ACATAAATAGTACTCGCGCCCTCAACTACGTGAGCATTAGTCAGAATCAAACCGTTAGACTCAATAATGAAACCCGAGCCAACACCGCGATCAGACTCCTGTGGTTTTCCGGGATTTGGTTGTGCTTGTTTAGGTGTACTAGGAACACCCGGAATAGGCACCCCAAAGAAGCGACGAAAAAACTCCGCTTGTTCCTCAGGCATTCCAGGAATACCCCCACCTTGGGCCTGCTGAGCTTGAACCTTTTCGGTAGTACGGATATTTACCACTGCCGGACTTGCTTTCTCAACTAAGTCAGCAAAATCAGGAATCATTACCCTTGGATTTTGCGCAGAGGCAAGGGGTATAAACGAAAGGTGGCCAAGGCTCATGACCGCCAATAGCGCAATAAAGTACTTTTTCATAATGCTAGCCTACTTGGTAAAAACCAAAAAATGGAGATAAAGAGAATATTAGGGCAATTTGCCAAAAATCAAGGTGCCATTAGTACCACCAAAGCCAAAGTTGTTTTTAACCGCATGGTCAATCTTCACGTCCCTAGCTGTATTGGCACAGTAATCCAGATCACATTCAGGGTCTTGATTGAAGATATTGATCGTTGGAGGGGACTTCTGGTGATGAAGCGCCAGAATAGTGAAAACAGACTCCAAACCTCCAGCGCCCCCCAAAAGGTGCCCCGTCATCGACTTGGTTGAGTTAATTAAGGTTTTTTTAGCGTGATCACCCAAGGCCGCTTTAATGGCTTCAGTTTCATTCTTATCACCTAAAGGTGTAGAAGTACCGTGGGCATTAATGTATTGGATTTGGTCAGGATTCAGGCCTGCATCTCGCATGGCATTGATCATGCAACGTCGTGGGCCATCCATATTGGGTGCGGTCATGTGATAAGCATCACCACTCATACCAAAGCCCAGCAGCTCACAATAAATTTTTGCGCCCCGAGCTTTTGCGTGCTCATATTCCTCAAGCACAATCACTCCCGCACCTTCACCGAGCACAAAACCATCTCGATCCTTATCCCAAGGACGTGAAGCAGTTGCAGGATCATCATTGCGAGTGGATAAGGCTCTTGCAGAAGCAAAGCCCCCAACACCTAATGCTGAGATCGTGGATTCTGCACCACCTGCAAGCATTACATCCGCATCACCGTACTGAATCAAACGAGTAGCCAGACCAATACTATGCAATCCAGTAGTACAAGCAGTGACTGCAGCAACGTTCGGGCCTTTAAGACCAAACAAAATACTGAGGTGCCCAGAAATCATATTAATGATTGAGCCTGGAACAAAGAATGGTGAGATACGACGAGGGCCCCGAGCAAGAAGCTCAGCGCCAGTCTCTTCGATCATTGGCAGGCCACCAATCCCAGAGCCGACCATTACACCAATGCGCTCTGCGTTTTGCTCGGTAACCTCTAAGCCACTGTCACGAATCGCTTGTGCCCCAGCTGCAATGCCGAAATGGATAAAGGTATCCATATGGCGAGCTTCTTTGGCAGAAACATATTCTTCGACATTAAAGTCTTTCACCTCTCCAGCGAAATGAACGCTCAAAAGGGAGTGGTCAAACTTCGTGATAGTGGCAATACCTGATTTGCCTGCAAGCAAATTAGACCATGCCACATCAACAGAATTGCCAACAGGTGAGATGAGGCCAAGACCGGTAACTACAACCCGGCGTTGGCCATTTGATACTGACACAGTAGTACCTAGGCTAGGGAGTTAACCCTGAGCTTTTGATTTAGCGAAGTCGATCGCGAGCTGAACTGTGGTGATTTTTTCGGCTTCCTCATCAGGAATTTCGATACCAAATTCATCTTCCAAAGCCATAACCAGCTCAACGGTGTCAAGAGAGTCAGCGCCCAGGTCATTCACAAAAGAAGATTCATTCTTGATATCTCCTTCAGCGACGCCTAATTGCTCAGCGACGATTTTCTTAACGCGTTGTTCGATGTTGTCCATTAAGTCCCCCAGGGGTTGTAAAAAAATGATTGAAAGATTTTATCAGCTTGGCGAAGTAATCTAGCAAATCCGCCAAAAAATGACTAAATCCTTGATTTGTCATTAGCTTAAATATAGCCCGCCATTGACATGTAAGGTATTACCCGTAATATATCCCGCAGCTGGAGAGGCCAAGAACGCGACTGCCTGAGCTACGTCCTCAGGACTACCCAAACGAGCTAAAGGAATATTCACTTTTAGGGCATTTTGCTGTTCTTCGCTAAGTGCACGCGTCATATCGGTATCAATAAAGCCTGGGGCAACGCAATTTACAGTGATATTGCGACTGCCAATTTCACGTGCCAGGGCTCTTGTCATGCCCGATACACCTGCTTTTGCAGCAGCGTAATTGGCCTGACCTGGATTGCCCATATGACCCACAATCGACGTAATATTAATAATGCGGCCGGCACGAGCTTTCATCATCGGGCGAATAACTGCTTGAGATAAACGAAATACCGCACTTAAGTTCGTATCAATCACATCAGACCACTCTTCAGACTTCATGCGCATCGCTAAATTATCTCGAGTAATTCCAGCGTTATTGACCAAAATATTAATACCGCCATACTCTTTCACAATGTGATCAATAATATTTTCGCAAGCGTTTGGCTCAGTGACATTCAAAACTAAGCCTACACCACCTAATGGCTTTAAACGTGCATCAATTGCTTTTGCACCATCACTAGAGGTAGCAGTTCCAATCACTTTGGCGCCACACTTTACCAACTCATCTGCAACCGCCTGTCCAATGCCACGGGAGGCGCCAGTAACCAATGCAATTTGTCCGCTTAAGTCGAGATTCATATTTATCTTTCGCTATTTTCTCTATTACTATTCTTTATTTCACGCTAGCTAAGGCTTCATTCAGGCTAGCTTCATCAAAGACGGGCACGCCAGAGACTTGATCGTTAATACGCTTAGTAAGACCCGCTAAAACTTTGCCAGGCCCACACTCCACCACTTGAGTAATGCCCTGTTGTGCCATTACTTGAATCGTTTCTTGCCAACGCACAGGCTTGGCCGCTTGACGCACTAAGGCATCTCTGATTGCTTGAGGATCATTCAAGATTTGAACGTCGACGTTATTAATCACAGGAATCGTGGGTACATTAAATTCAATACTCGCCAAATATGTCTTGAGCTTCTCAGACGCAGGTCGCAATAAAGAAGAATGAAATGGCGCAGATACAGGCAAGGAAAGGGCTCGTTTTGCACCAGCTGCTTTCAGTAACTCACATGCTTTAGTAACCGCATCACTAGCACCAGCAATGACGACTTGACCAGGAGCATTAAAGTTAACTGCCTCAACGATGCTACCCAATGCATTACTGACTTCTTCACAAACCTGAATAACAGCCGCATCGTCCAAGCCTAATATTGCTGCCATCCCGCCGGTCCCAACTGGAACAGCGCTTTGCATTGCCTGTGCACGAAAACGCACCAAGGGCACTGCATCTTTAAAAGAAATTACGTCTGCCGCAACCAGGGCCGAGTACTCACCAAGACTATGACCAGCCATCACTTTTGGTGCGGCGCCCCCAGCAGCAATCCAGGCACGGTAAAACGCAACACCTGCAGTTAGCATCACTGGTTGCGTATTCGTCGTTAATGACAAGGCCTCTGCAGGCCCCTCTGAAATTAATTTGGCAACATCTTCACCTAAGACATCGGAAGCCTCTTGCATGGTTGCGCGGACTTCCGGACGCTGGGCAACGCTATTAAGCATCCCCACAGATTGAGAGCCTTGACCAGGAAATACAAAAGCGAATGTCATGTAATTATTTTCGGTAGTTAAAAATTAGTACTTCAGTACTACTGCACCCCAAGCAAAACCACCGCCAACGCCTTCTAACAAAAGATATTGGCCGCGTTTAATTTGACCAGAGCGCACACCCGAATCCAATGCAAGTGGAATAGAGGCGGCAGATGTATTGCCATGCTCATGCACAGTCACAATCACCTTATCCATCGACATGCCCATCTTCTTGGCGGTACCTTCCATAATGCGAATATTGGCCTGATGTGGAACTAACCAATCAATTTGCTCTGGCTTCAAATTAGCCTTTTCTAATGCTTCGTACGCAACTTGCTCTAGTACTTTAACGGCCAATTTAAAAACTGCTTGACCATCCATCGTCACAAATGGTGAACCATGTACCTCACCGTTACCAGCTCGGCCAGGCACACATAAGATATCGCGCTGACTTCCATCGGCATGCAAAGCTGAAGACAATATGCCGACCTTTTTTGAAGCCTCTAACACAACTGCTCCTGCGCCATCACCAAATAGAACGCAAGTGCCACGATCCTGAAAGTCTAGAATGCGTGAAAAAGTTTCAGCACCAATGACCAGAACTTTTTTATAAGTGCCACAACGAATAAATGCATCAGCTGTAGCGAGTGCATAGGTAAAGCCTGCGCAAACTGCCTGAATATCAAAGGCAGCACAATTAGTATGAGCACCCAATTTATCTTGAACGACACATGCTGTGCTCGGAAATCCACCCAAATGATCTGGTGTAGAGGTTGCCAAAATAATGAGGTCTAAATCTGATGAACTCAGACCCGCGCTAGAGAGTGCAGCCTGTGCTGCCTTAACAGCAAGGTCGCTAGTGAGCTCATTTTCAGCGGCAAAATGTCTTGCAGAAATACCGCTCCTAGTAGTAATCCACTCGTCACTAGTCTCCAAGCCATTTTTAGCGAGGCGCTCAACTAGATCTTGGTTGCTTAAGCGCAGCTCTGGAAGATAACTTCCCGTGCCAGCAACTCTTGCATAAATACTCATTCTTTCGTCTCCGCCATAAAGGCATCCGCAATGCGCTCAACCATCCGATTTTTAGCAGCTTCATAAGCGCGATCTAAGGCAAAACCAAATGCAAATCGATCCGCAGAACCATGGCTCTTAATCACGCAACCGCACAAACCTAACAATACAGCACCGTTGTAGCGTCTATGATCCACCCGCTTACGTACTCTTAATAAAGGCACCATCGCACAAATAGCCATGAGTTTGGTGAACCCAGAGCGATTAAATTCTTCCCGAATCATGCCGCTCATCATTTTTGCTAAACCTTCACTGGCCTTCAAAACAACGTTGCCCACAAAACCATCGCACACCACAATATCAGTTGTACCTTTGAAAATATCGTTACCCTCTACGTTGCCGTAAAAGTTCAGCTTAGATTCCCGCAACAACTCACTGGTTTGCTTTACTACATCATTACCTTTAATGACCTCTTCGCCAATATTCAGTAGGCCGATCGTAGGATTTTGCGTGCCATCAACCACCTGCACCATCACATTGGCCATTTGCGCAAACTGAAACAAATGCATCGGTTCGCAGTCAGCATTAGCGCCCAAATCTAACATCGTTGTGCCGCTGCCTTTTTCGTTAGGAATAGCTGTTGCAATCGCTGGGCGATCAACACCTTCTAGCGTCTTAAGGATATAACGAGAAATCGCCATCAAAGCTCCGGTGTTACCAGACGAGATAACCGCATCAGCCAAACCCTCTTTCACTTGCTCGATAGCAATGCGCATCGATGAATCTTTTTTGCGTCGCAAGGCAACCTCAATGGGATCATCCATTAAAACGATTTCACTGGCAGGGATAATTTGAATGCGATCGAGGGGCGCTTTAGAGAATTTATTTAAAACTTGCTCAATTGCCTTGGTATCACCTACCAATGTAATGTTGACATCAGTATGCTTTTCCAAAAAATCGCAAGCGGCTGGAACCGTAACGACGACTCCATGATCTCCGCCCATGGCATCAATAGCTAGAGTAACGCTCATAAACTCATTGATTGCTGCAAGTGGTTTGTCTAAGAAAAAAGCGGCTTTTTATAGAGCCGCTTCAATCTGATTGGACTAATAAATTAGTCGTTCTTAGTTTTAACGACTTTACGACCACGATAGTAGCCGTTTGGTGAAATGTGGTGACGTAAATGAGCCTCACCAGTGGTAGCTTCAACAGCTGTAGCAGGTGCGGTCAGAAAGTCGTGGGCACGGTGCATGCCACGTTTGGAAGGTGATTTTTTATTTTGTTGAACGGCCATATTGAACTCCTAAGCAAGGCAATATTCTAGCATGAAAAAAGGTTCTAAATGCTTGATTTATCGATAAGCTATATTCAAAACAAGATCCTAAATAAATCTTAGATTTTTAGTTTTTCTTCATATTTTTCAATATGTTAAAGGGATTTTCAGGTTTTTCTGATAAGCCCTCTTCCGCATCACCCCCAAAACTAGAGGCATGGGGCTCACAAACCCCCTCTGGATGCTTTGGAATCAGTGGTAAAGACAATAAAATCTCATCCTCGATTGTTTCTAGGAGGTTGAAATGCTGGCTGGCTACCAAAGCCTCTCTCTCCTCATCCTCAACCGGATAATCATCTGCATCTTGTTCGGTTGCCAGCAGCAAAAAGCGACGTTTTTCGTCTAAATCTACGGCACAGTCCTGCGAACACCGCTGGCAAATCAAGTGAATACGGCCTTTTAAGCCCAAATCCATTGTTTGTAGGGGCTCACTTCCTGGGGAATCTTCAAAATGGGTCTGAATTATCCAATGAAATCCATCTCCCTTTAAAACCCCGGAAGCCTCTTCAGTCAGCCTTGGTAAGTCAGTAATACTCAAAAAGCCAGTGCCTAGATAAGTCTGGGGCGCACAAAAATCGACCTTTTTTAGGGCACTTGGCTCAGCCAATAACTGAACTTGAGGTAAAACTTGATTACGATTCATGACATCAGTCTAAATCAAGCCCACTTTGAAAGCACCTGTAGCAATGAGTATTTCAATAAATTCACCACTTATCTTGGCATCAAGCTCGATATATCGCCGAGAACTTTTAGAGCGCTTGCGTATTCCTTTCAAGATTATTTCGCCACAGGTTGACGAAGTGCCTCTTGCCGGCGAAAGCACCTTGAACTTAGCACTTCGATTGGCTCACGCTAAAGCAGCTGCTATTGCTAAACAGCACCCCAATGCTTGGATCATTGGCTCAGACCAAGTGGCTGATCTGTGTGGCGCTGCTATCGGCAAGCCTGGAAATTTTGAAAGGGCCTTGGCGCAATTGCAACTGATGCGCGGACAAACAGTGACATTTCATACGGCACTTTGCCTAATGAATGGAGATACAGAAAGTACTATTTGTGTCCCCACTGAAGTAGTCTTTCGAAATCTCTCAGATGAAATTTTGGAATCCTATTTGCTTGCTGAGGAACCATACGATTGTGCAGGTAGCGCTAAGTCTGAAGGTTTAGGCATCAGTCTGATTGAGTCAATCAAGAGCGATGACCCAACTGCCCTCATTGGCTTACCGCTGATTGCATTAAGCGGTTTATTGCGTGATGTTGGTTTTACGATTCCATTGAATGGTAAAAAATAATCCATGGCAAAGTTTGGCACTCTTTTTTTAATTCCCAATACCTTAGGGGATGATGCTCGCGGAGAACAACTACCCTGGGTATTGCCACATGAAACGATTGTGCAGGCTGCTAAATTAAGACATTGGATTGTGGAGGACGCCAAAACAGCGCGCGCATTTTTAAAGGCAATTGATGCTGTCTCTCCATTGGTTTGTTCGATTCAAGAAATGCAAATGG
>JABMMT010000088.1 GCA_013205155.1 Betaproteobacteria bacterium
GCCAATGGTGGGCGTTGCCAATGGTCACTCCACTATCACACCATGCAATAGCGGTTTACAAAAATTGGCTGATGCGGCTGTGATTGCTTTAGAAGAGGCTGGTGCAAAAGCACAAATATTTGGAACGCCGACAGTCTCCGATGGCATTGGTATGGGTACAGAGGGTATGAAATATTCTCTCGTATCTCGTGAAGTCATTGCCGACAGTATTGAAGTTTGCGTCAATGGGCTCTGGCAAGACGGTGTTGTCGTGATTGGTGGTTGCGATAAAAATATGCCAGGCGGCATGATGGCTTTGGCACGCACTAATGTACCTGGCATTTATGTTTATGGCGGCACTATTAAGCCGGGCCATTTCAAAGGCAAAGAGCTCAATATTGTTTCTGCATTTGAAGCTGTTGGAGAATTTACATCTGGACGCTTAAGCGAAGAAGATCTTAAAGGTATCGAGCAAAATGCTTGTCCTGGCAGTGGCTCATGTGGCGGCATGTATACCGCAAATACGATGAGCTCATCTTTTGAAGCATTAGGCATGAGCTTGCCCTACTCTTCTACGATGGCGAATGAAGATGCCGAGAAGGTAACTAGCGCCCATGAGTCTGCTATTGTCTTGGTTGAAGCAATTAAGAAAAATTTACGTCCACGTGACATCATCACTAAAAAATCGATTGAGAATGCAGTCAGCGTCATCATGGCGGTAGGTGGCTCTACCAATGCCGTATTGCATTTCTTGGCCATCACTAGTGCTGCAGAAATTGACTGGACGATTGATGACTTTGAGCGTATTCGTAAACGCATTCCGGTCATCGTGGATATGAAACCTTCAGGCACATATTTAGCAACCGACTTACATCTAGCAGGTGGCATACCTCAGGTCATGAAGATTTTGCTTGATGGCGGACTCTTGCATGGTGATTGCATCACTATCACTGGTAAAACTATTGCTGAAGTATTAAAAGACGTGCCCTCTGTGCCACGTGCTGACCAAAAAGTGATTCGTACACTAGATAATCCTTTGTACAAACAGGGTCACTTGGCCATTCTGAAGGGCAATATTTCTCCTGAAGGATGTGTGGCCAAAATTACGGGCCTCAAGAACCCATCGATCACAGGCCCAGCACGTGTGTTCGACTCTGAAGACGATGCGATGGCTGCCATCATGGCGCAAAAGATTAAAGATGGTGACATTGTTGTGATTCGTTATGAGGGCCCTAAAGGTGGTCCTGGCATGCGTGAAATGCTTGCTCCTACCTCTGCTCTAGTTGGTCAAGGTTTAGGCGAGACAGTTGGTCTCATCACAGATGGCCGCTTCTCTGGTGGCACCTGGGGCATGGTTGTTGGCCACGTAGCACCTGAAGCTTTTGTAGGTGGTGTGATTGCCCTCATTCATGAAGGTGACTCCGTCACGATTGATGCCCACAAACTGCTCATTCAACTCAATGTGAGTGATGAAGAGATTGCCAAGCGTCGTACAGTATGGAAGCAGCCAAAGCCACGTTATACCCGTGGCTTACTTGCTAAATATGCGAGCTTGGCAAGCAGTGCTAGCAAAGGTGCTGTGACGGATTTGGATTTAAAAATCTAAAATGATTGGCCTAAAAAAGCCCCTAATTAAAACTGAACTGTCTAACTTTTATGGGTCAGTTCAAACTAGGGGCTTTTTTATTACTCGCACCACTTCAGGTTTTGCTTAGTGCTTCATAGCTCCACCATGACCTGCGCCAGCACCCATCGTATTCACGGGCATCTTCACTTCGACTTCACCAGCTTTAGCAAATTTGAGTTTGACTGGAACTGTTTCACCGGCAGCTAATGGCGCCTTGATATTCATGAACATCAAATGTAAGCCACCTGGCTTTAATTCAACAGTAGCACCCGCTGGAACTGCAATGTCTTTCACTTGACGCATTTTCATGACATTACCTTCCATCGCCATTTCATGGAGTTGCACTTCACCAGCTACTGGAGAGCTAGCCGATACCAGTTGATCTACGCCCCCCTTGTTTTCAATCTTCATAAAACCACCCGCAACTTGCTGTCCAGGAACTGTCGAACGGGTATAGGCGTTTTTTATCTTGATGCTACCCACTTTTGCTTCTTGAGCATGTACTGACAAACCCAAACCTAAGCTTGTAGCTGCTATGGTCAAAGCCAATATATTACGCTTCATATATTTCCTTTATTAAAATTGAATCACTTTAAAACCTATAAAACTATCGGTTCGTATTTCTAAACTAAATCTATATTTTTCTATTGCACTCATCAAAAAGATGACCGTTTTCAAGATATGAGTTACCAGCTTTTTTAAATAACATGGTGATCTCCAGACAACTTAATGGCAACGAGCTTGCCAAAATATAGCTAAGCTATGCCCCAATAAATAAATTAGGCTTGTACTGGAGGAGCTGCTGAAGGAGGTGTTACCCATGCGGTAAGCAGCTTGGGTGATTGATAGAAAAGCTGAGGTAAGAACGCGAAAGATTGCGGCGCCTTAAAGGTCAAGTTAGTATTAAAAGCAGGCGTAATACTGCTTTGGGCTAGACAATAAGGACAGGGTTGTGATTGCCCTACTTGATCTAGCTGCCCTTCAGTTTGGATGTTCATTTGCATCTTGCTTCCATCAACCGCGCAAATTTCCATCGCAAATCCATTGCCACCCTGTGCAAGAGACACCGCTTGCGAGATTGCTGGCGCAAGCGCACTCATTGCAATCGCTACAGCAGCAATCCTATGAATGAGTCGGTGTTTATGGAAATTCATGATGAGACAATTTTATCGGATTTCAATTCCGAAAATACAAAAAAGGGGCTTGCGCCCCTTTTTGCTATCCCAATCTGGCTTTTAACCAGATCAGACTATTTATGCTGCTACCTTTTTCTTACTAAGCACTTTACTAATGAGTGGCCAGAAGAGCAGTAGTAATGCAAGAGATGTGATGCTGCCTACCAAGTAGTTCGAGAAGAAAATCTCTAAGCTTCCCTGTGAGAACAACATAGATTGACGGAAGGAGTCTTCTGCACGGTCACCCAATACTAGGGCTAAGACCATTGGTGCCATTGGGTAGTCTAGTTTCTTAAAGAGATAACCCAACGCACCAAAGCCCATCATCAACCAAACGTCAAACATGGCACTGTGGACAGTATATGCCCCTACTGCACAAATCACGATGATGACTGGCGCAATGATGGAGAACGGAATTCTCAAGATCGAAGCGAAGAGCGGTACGCAAGTTAACACTACGAATAAGCCAGCCAAGTTACCGAGATACATACTAGCGATCAAGCCCCAAACAAAGTCAGGCTTCTCAACGAAGAGAAGTGGTCCTGGTTGCAAGCCCCAGATCAACAAACCACCAAGCAAAACCGCAGCGGTTGGTGAACCTGGGATACCTAAAGATAGCATCGGCAATAATGCAGCTGTACCTGCGGCATGCGCTGCGGTTTCTGGAGCAACAATACCTTCCATTTTGCCGGTGCCAAAATTATCACCGTCTTTGGATACACGCTTTGCTACGCCGTACGCCATAAATGAAGCTGGAGTAGCGCCCCCTGGAGTAATACCCATCCAGCAACCAATCAAGCAGCTACGTAATGAAGTAGCCCAGTATTTTGGCAACAGCCTCCAAGTTTCCCAAACTACCTTAGCGCGAATCTTCGCTGCAGCCCCTTTGAATGCTAAGCCCTCTTCCATTGAAAGAAGAATCTCACCAATACCAAACAAACCGATCACTGCGATCAAGAAATCAAAACCACGCATTAACTCTGGATTACCAAAAGTTAAACGTAATTGACCAGTAACAGTATCCATTCCAACGGTTGCCAAGGCAAAACCGAGCATCATGGCAGAGATCGTCTTAAATGGCGATCCTTTATTCATACCCACAAAACTACAGAAGGTCAGTAGATAGACTGAGAAAAATTCCGGGGGCCCAAACTGTAATGCAAACTTAGCCACTAGAGGGGCCAAGAAGGTAATCATCACAATCGCGAAGAAAGCACCAACGAAAGATGAGGTGAATGCGGCAGTTAATGCTTCACCTGCTTTACCATTACGCGCCATTGGATAGCCGTCAAAGGTGGTCGCAACTGACCAAGGTTCACCTGGGATATTAAAGAGAATCGATGTAATCGCACCGCCAAATAAAGCGCCCCAGTAGATACAAGAGAGCATGATGATGGCCGAAGTCGGTGGCATTGTGAAAGTTAATGGCAACAGAATCGCAATACCATTTGCACCACCAAGACCTGGGAGAACGCCGATGATGATACCTAGTGTTACACCAACAATCATCAACAATAAATTAAAGGGTGTCATTGCAACGGCAAAGCCACCGAATAGGGCATTAATTTCTTCCAACTTGGACTCCTTCTTTTCTAATCTTTTTTAATTTTATTTTTTAGTTCACACCGATAAACTCGAGTGGATTAATCCATGAGCCATGTGGCAATGGAACTTGGAACCAGAACTCGAACATCAGGTAAAGGGCTGCACTCACGCCAATAGATACGGCAACCGCCTTCCAAATTGAGTACTTTCCTAACCACACCATAAAGATTGCAATGTAGAGGGCTGAAGAAACATAAATACCAATCAATTGCACACCCAGAACAAATACGATGGCTGGGAACAATACTGCCATCACCTGCTTAAAGGGCTCTTTATCAACAAACGATTCTGTTTTCTTTTTCTTATTCACGATTGCAGCTTGATACAAAGTCACCGTACTAGAGAGCAGGATGATCAAACTAATATAGAAAGGAAAGTAACCAGCTTCAGGACCATCACTTCCCCAGCTAGCACCTAGCTTTATGCTACCAATCATCACCACTAAACTAAATACCAGAAACAGAATGGAAGTAATAATATCCATCGCTCTCACGCTGATGACAGAATCTTGGTTTGAATTGTTTGAATGTTCAGACATTTGCTTTATTTATTCATAGAAGTTAATTAATACACTTACTTAAAAAATAGGACCTCCATTTGGAGGCCCTATTTAATCGCCTACTGTTTACTTGGCTAAGAATCCAGCCTCTGCCATCAGTTGCTTATGCAGTACTTCATTTAAAGTTAACCAATTCAGGAACTCTTTACCAGTCATGAATGATTGGTTGAATGCACCGTCAGCCATAAACTTCTTCCATTCAGGTGTAGCACGCACCTTTTTGAACAAGTCAATGTAAAAATCCACCTGCTCTTGAGTCACGCCAGGGGCCATGAAAATACCGCGCAACATCACATAGTCAGTTGGGACGCCCACTTCTTTACAGGTTGGAACATCGTTCCAAGACTGAGTAGGAGTGATCTTCTCTTTGTAAGGCATGCGTTCGTCGTCAAATACACACTGGGCACGCAACTTACCAGCACGCCATTGAGCAACCGCTTCAATTGGGTTATTAACAGTAGAATCAACGTGATTACCTACGAGCTGAACAGCAACATCGCCACCCCCTTTAAAAGGAATGTATGTGAATTTAGCGCCCGTTGCTTTTTCAAGGGCAACAGTAATGATTTGGTCTTCCTGCTTAGAACCAGTACCAGCCATTTTGAATTTACCTGGACCAGCTGCTTTAGCGGCATCGATATATTCTTTAGCATTCTTGTACGGCTTGTCAGCATTAGTCCACAACACGAACTGATCCAAAGCCAACATGGCTACTGGAGTAATGTCTTTCCAGTTAAATGGAACACCAGTGGCCAGCGGAGTAGTGAACAAGTTAGACAAAGTGATGATGATCTTATTAGGATCTCCCTTGGCTTCTTTAATTGCTAAGAAGCCTTCTGCACCCGCGCCAGCACCCTTATTGACAGGGATGATGGATTGCTTCATCAAATTATTTTTAGTGACGATTCCCTGAATCATGCGTGCCATTTGATCAGCACCGCCGCCGGGACCAGCAGGAATAATGAACTCAACTGGTTTAGTGGGCTCCCAAGCTGCAAATGCAGGGGACACTCCAGTTACGCCGAGAGCTAAGGCGGTAGATAACAATGCTCCTTTTAACTTCATCTTCATAAACATGTGCCTCCAAAAATGGTTTACCAATTTAAATTTGGCTTATCTAATGTGAAGATGATTTTTAAACAAGATGCGCAAGGAGAACTTGACTGACATCAATAATTTCAAAATCACTTCTCATGGGTTCGTACAATTTAGTACAAACCCCCATAAATCAAGCCAAAGACAGTAGATAGTGTACTTACATCTTTGGCTGGGGAGAGTATTTCATGCAAAGAAAATGACCATATTCAAATAAATGGGTTTATGAAGAGAGCGTCATTAATGATCGTAAACAATGTTAAGGGTTTACCCTAGATAACAGTGGTGCCGCTTGCCGGAATCGAACTGGCGACCTTTTCATTACGAATGAACTGCTCTACCAACTGAGCTAAAGCGGCGACTTAAATGAATTCTAGCGGAAACGGTCTAACAGTTTTTTACTCACTTTATCCAACTGAGTGGCATCTTTGATCAAGAACTGCATCCCATTGGAATCCGCAATGAGTAATGTATTACCTGCAATTCTCCGAATATCCTCCTCACCTTTGAGGCGAATGCGTGTGGGTCCACGATCAGTTTCAATATCCCAAATACTGGGTGTTGCAAAAGTAGATACCTGCGTAATCTTTTCAATCACTGGCATAAATTCGCGTGCTGCAAGCTCTTCTTCAATTAATCCTAGCTCAGCCTCTGTGATGTGCTTTACATTTGGATACCAAAAAAGCTCTTTACCAGACTGATCCATTATTCCGATCCCAACGCCTGGCGCGGTAATTGGAAAAGCTCTTACTGGATGAACTCCAATATGGCGAGAGCCATTACTGTCCACAAACACCAACCTACCTAATGAATCCCGCTCAAGTTGATGAGGCATGTTCATACGCCTCCTCCAATATTTTTAGCAAGCACTTCCAATCTTTCTTCTCTACGCTCTTCAAGACTTTCACCAATAGCTCCGCCCTCCACTAACTCTGCAGCATGACGCAATTGGGCTTGATACAGTGTGTAGTAAGCGCCCTGAGCGTCCATCAGTTGTTCATGTGAACCAATCTCGACAATCTCGCCTTTATCTAAAACGACCAAGCGATCTGCTTTTCTTAAAGTAGAAAGCCGATGAGCAATCGCAATCGTAGTTCGACCTTTCACCAGATTATCTAGTGCTCGTTGAATTTCTTTCTCGGTCGTAGTGTCAACCGATGAAGTTGCCTCATCCAAAATCAAAATACTTGGATTAATCAACAGCGCGCGTGCAATGGAGATCCGCTGACGCTCGCCACCCGATAGAGATTGACCACGCTCACCTACCAAAGAGTCATAACCTAAGGGAAGCCTCAGAATAAATTCATGCGCATGAGCAGCACGCGCTGCTTCAATAATTTCCTCACGGCTTGCATCAGATTTGCCATAAGCAATATTTTCGGCAATTGTGCCAAAGAATAAAAATGGCTCTTGTAATACCAAACCAATGCATTTGCGGTAATCGGCAATACCGATACTGCGAATGTCACGCCCATCTAGCGATATCGATCCAGAGCTTACATCGTAAAAACGACAAATTAAGTTCACCACAGTACTCTTGCCTGATCCGCTATGGCCGACTAAGCCAATCATCTCACCCGGAGCGATATTGAGATCAATACCTTTGGTAACGGCCCGGTTGCCATAACGAAATCCTACGCCGCGCATTGAGATACGACCTTTTACTTCCCCTAGAGGAGCAGGATTAATTGGCTCGGGAACACTAGAGACATGGTCTAGGATATCAAAAATACGTTTGGCCCCTGCTGCAGCTTTTTGAGTATGCGAAACAATTCGACTCATCGAATCTAAGCGCACATAGAAGCGGCCAATGTATGCAAGGAAGGCAATCAAGACACCAACAGTTACTTTTTGATGAGCTACTTGCCATATACCGAATCCCCAAACAACCAATAAACCAGTCTCTGTTAAGAGCGTGACTGTAGGAGAGAACAAGCCCCAGACACGATTCACCCGATCATTAATCTGAAGGTTATGTTGATTAGAATCAACAAAACGTTTTAGTTCGCGGTCTTCCTGTGCGAATGCCTTTACTACTCGAATGCCTGGAATCGTATCAGCCAAGATATTCGTTACCTCAGACCAAATGCGATCGATTTTTTCAAAGCCATAACGCAATTTATCACGCACCACATGAATCATCCAAATAATAAACGGCAAAGGCGCTAAGGTGACCAAAGCTAAGAGCGGATCAATTGAAAACAAAATTGCTGCTGTCATCGTAATCATTAATACATCTGTCAAAAAATCTAATGCATAGAGCGAAAGGAAGATGCAGATGCGATCAGTCTCAGCACCGATTCGAGAAATCAAATCACCCGTTCGTTTGCCACCAAAGTACTCCAATGAGAGCTTGAGCAAATGTTCAAAAGTCGTATTACGAAGATCTGCACCAATACGCTCACTAACCAATGCCAACAAATAGGTTTTCCACCAACCCAAACCCCATGCAACGATCGCCGCGCCAAATAAGGCAAAGAGATACAAGCTCGCCAAATGAAAATCAATCGGATTACCGCGCTCGTAAGGAATTAGCACGTGGTCCATTAACGGCATTGTGAGATAAGGGGGTATGAGCGTGGCGCCAGTTGATAAAAACGTCAAGACAAAGCCAAGTAGCAGTTGTTTTTTATACGGGCGCGCAAAACGCCACAACTTAAATAAGGTCCAAGTAGAAGCAGGAACATCAACCTCAGGATCACATGTTGGACACGCATCTGAGTTAGCAGGTTTTGGACTTAAACAAACTGGACAAACTTGCTTATCGTATTGGCTAAGCTCCTGCTGATCCTCCTGATGAGTTCGAGTCAATTGCCTAAAGCTGGACTGAAGCCGCAAAACTTGTGGGTTCACTGCTAAGGTGAAATACCAGACTCTAAGCAAACGCTCAGCTAACTCTAACTTTAAATGTCCCACCCCAGCATGATCGCCATGAACCAGACGTTCGCCTTGGCTCAAAGCCCAGCTCTCTAACTGGACTCCGTCAGTCCAGACTAAGGCCTTCTCAGTCAATAGGAGTAGACTTTTTTTAAAACGAAGCTCTGCATCCAAATCCAGCTCGACCCAGGCTAGCGCTGCTTCAAGGTCAGGAACTGGGGCCTCCATTGCTTCCAATGCTGTTTGCCAGTAATTAGGCAATATAGGGGAAAAAGGTAAGATTTCTGGCTTCATTGACCCTAAAAGTATAGTGGAGCTGGGTTTTTTAGATTTATTCTTTCTGTCAACTTTAGAGGCGTGAAAGCCGTTAGATTGTGGAAGATGACTTATTTATGTATTTTTGCTGCTTTTGTGGATTTTCAATAACAACTAGAAACTGAAGGACTGCCTAACGCGTCCCTGCCAACTAAGGCACTGACCCTCGCAACACCTTACATGCCCCAATTACTAGATAAATCGATAGAGATTCTGAGTGTTAAGCATTTGAGGGGTCCCAATATGTGGGCTTACAAACCAGTCATCGAGGTTTGGATCGACATCGGTGATCTCGAAGATTACCCCTCCAACCTCATTCCTGGGTTCTATGATCGGTTAGTGAAAGCGCTTCCAAGCCTGCAAGAACATCGCTGTACCTATGGTGAACCCGGTGGTTTTCTTAAACGAGTTGAAGAAGGCACCTGGCCAGGACACATACTCGAACATCTAACGCTAGAACTCCAAAATCTAGCCGGCATTCCACTAGGCTTTGGTAAAGCACGTGATGGAGATCGTCGTGGCGTCTATAAAGTCATGGTGAGAGCTAATAATGAGGAAGTCACCCTGACTGCCCTCAAATATGCTCGCGACCTGTATCTCGCATTAGTCCAAGATACTAAAAACCCTGTTGCTGAAGTAAAAGAGATTGTTGAAAAATTGCGTGACCTTAGTGATGATTTATTACTAGGACCAAGTACTGCTTGCATCGTCAATGCGGCTGAAGAGCGCGGGATTCCCTCTATTCGTCTTTCAGATGGTAATTTAGTGCAATTAGGTTACGGTGCAAAACAGCGCCGTATTTGGACTGCTGAAACCGATCAAACCAGCGCAATCGCTGTAACTATTTCTAGAGATAAAGATCTCACCAAGAGTCTACTAGCTAGCGCTGGTGTTCCGACCCCTGAAGGAAGAACGGTTACTAGTCCAGAAGACGCTTGGGAAGCCGCACAAGAAATCGGGCTTCCGGTGGTAGTCAAACCGATCGATGGCAATCATGGACGTGGTGTATTCACTAATCTTTACACCCAAAAAGAAATTGAATCAGCCTATGCGGTTGCAATTGATGAGGGTAGTGAAGTTCTGGTAGAGCGCCATATTGTTGGCGACGAACATCGTTTATTAGTCGTTGGTAATAAATTGGTTGCAGCAGCTAAAGGTGAGACTGTTTGGGTTACTGGCGATGGCAAACATACTATTCTGGAATTAATCAAAATTCAAATTAATTCGGATCCACGTCGCGGAACATCTGAAGAACATCCTTTAAATCCTGTACGCATAGACTCGGCAGTTGAGCTTGAACTTGCACGACAAAAACTAACTGGCGACAGTATTCCTCCTGTAGATCAGAAGGCACTCATCCAGAGCAATGGAAATGTAGCCTTTGATGTCACTGACTTAGTGCACCCAGATGTTGCTAGTCAAGTTGTACTTGCTGCACGTGTAGTAGGTTTAGAAATTGCTGGTATCGATCTGGTTGCACAAGACATTAGTAAGCCACTCGCAGAACAAAATGCAGCGATTGTTGAAGTCAACGCGGGGCCTAGTTTAATATTTCATTTAAAACCAGCCAGCGGCAAAGCTCAGCCCGTTGGTCAAGAGATTGCAAATCACCTCTTCCCGCCCGGCGTGGACTATCGCGTTCCTGTGGTGGGCATTTGTGGCGAGAAAGGTAAAACGCCAGTAGCTGAAATGATTGCGCATTTTTTGCGCCTAAGCAATCTATATGTTGGCCTTTCTTGCAGCAAAGGTTTGTATTTTGGCTCCCGCGCTGTTCCCAATACTAATACATCGAATTGGGAAAATGCTCGTCGGACATTGCTCAATCGTGCAGTCGAGGCAGTAGTGATTGAGAATAACCACCTCTCCATGTTAATCGAGGGTCTAGCTTACGATCGTTGCCAAGTGGGCGTTGTTCTCAACATAGATCCTAAAGCCAACTTTCCGCAATATGCTATCTACGATGAGGACCAAGTTTATAGCATTGTCAGAACACAAATTGATGTCGTGTTGCCCACGGGTGTTGGCGTGCTAAATGCTGATGATGCGATGGTAGTTCAAATGGCAGAACTGTGTGATGGTGAGATTATCTTCTTTACTGAAAATCCTCAGTCTGAGGCGGTGAATACTCATCTGCAAAAAGGTGGGCGTGCAGTATTGGTTGGCAAGCAGCAAATTACCCTGCGCTCAGGAAAACTTGATCAAAAGAGTATTCCTGTACCCCGTTACTCTGAGCCTGATGCTGCCTCTCCTTGGAAAGCTATGAATTTGGGTGCCTCGATTGCCGCTGCTTGGGCGCTTGATATACCGTTCAATGTTATTGAAGCAGGTGTCGAAACATTCGTCACCGACACAAACACCGCAACAGGGGCTTAATTGGAAATCACCCGTATCCGTATGTTGCGCGGCCCGAATCTATGGAGCCGCCATACTACCTTAGAAGCAATCGTATCTTGTGAAGATACTGAACGCTCGATTGACTCGATTCCTCAGTTTGAAAACAAAATACGAGAACGCTTCCCACAGCTTGGCAGCATGCGTCGTGGTGGCCATAATGAAGTGCTATCTCTAGCACATGCTCTGGAACATTCAGCCCTTGGATTGCAAGCACAAGCTGGATGCCCGGTGACCTTTAGTCGAACTTTACAAACCGTTGATGTTGGTGTTTATCAAGTCGTGGTGGAATATATTGAAGAAGTAGTTGGTCGTATGGCCTTCGACTTTAGTTTTGCACTGATTCAAGCGACGCTGAACGATGCTCCGTTTGACTTAGCTGCTGCCCTTTCTGAATTAGAGGCCTTATATGAAGACGTCCGACTTGGTCCCAGTACGGGATCGATTGTAGACGCAGCAGTACAACGCAATATTCCCTATCGCCGCATGACTGAAGGCAGCATGGTGCAATTTGGCTGGGGTAGCAAACAAAAGCGCATTCAAGCAGCAGAGACTAGCGATACCGGCGCGATTGCCGAAGCCATTGCTCAAGATAAAGATCTCACTAAGAATTTGCTGGCTGCAGTTGGAGTATCTGTTCCTATTGGTGAGGTGGTGACCAATGCAGATGATGCCTGGCGTGCCGCACAAAAAATTGGTGGTCCGATTGTTCTCAAACCAAAAGATGGCAATCAGGGGAAAGGTGTTGTCGCTAACATTCACACCGAAGAGAAAGTTCGCGCAGGGTTTTTAGTAACACAAGCCTTTGGCCGTGAAACGATCGTAGAACGCTATCTTCAGGGCGCTGACTACCGTTTATTGGTAGTAGGTAATCGTCTTTCTGCTGCAGCTCGTCGTGAGCCGGCACAAGTTGTTGGAGATGGAACTCATTCGGTTGCACAGCTAGTTGAAATAGAGAATAAAAATCCATTACGTGGTGATGGTCACGCTACAGCACTTACCAAAATTCAATTTGATAACATTGCTCTAGCCCACCTTGCTAGCTCAGGTTTTACACCTCAATACGTTCCTAAAACTGGTGAGCGCGTGCTACTGCGCAATAACGCCAATCTCAGTACTGGTGGAACAGCAACTGATGTCACTGATGATGTCCATCCTGATGTTGCAGCAAGTGCAATTGCCGCTGCTCAAATGATTGGTTTAGATATTGCGGGTGTCGATATCTTGTGTGAAGCGATTTACAAACCTCTTGAGCAGCAAGGCGGTGGCATTGTAGAAATTAATGCTGCGCCTGGTCTGCGCATGCACTTAAAACCTTCATACGGCAAAAGTCGTCCCGTTGGTGAAGACATCATCAATATGATGTTCCCGCTAGGCGAAGATGGGCGTATTCCTGTAGTGGCGATTACTGGCACTAACGGTAAAACGACTACCGTCCGCCTCATCGCACACTTACTTAATGAAACCGGCCTGCGTGTTGGTATGACTACTACTGATGGCGTTTATATCAATCATCGCCTGATTGATACTGGTGATTGTAGTGGTCCCAAAAGTGCTCGCAATGTTTTGATGCATCCAGACGTAGACGCTGCCGTATTAGAAACTGCCCGTGGCGGCATGTTACGTGAGGGTCTAGGTTTCGATCGCTGTGAAGTCGCTGTTGTCACCAATATCGGTGAAGGTGATCACTTAGGCCTCAACTACATTACTAGTGTTGAAGATTTAGCCATCCTCAAACGTGTCATTGTTCAAAATGTATCCCCTACAGGAGCCGCTGTTTTAAATGCTGCCGATCCGATTGTGGTCAAGATGGGAGATCAATGTTCTAGTCGCGTTATTTTCTTTGCCCAGAATCAGCATCACCCCGTTATTGCCGCGCATCGTGCAAAGAACAAAAAAGTGGTTTACTTTGATGGCACTTATATTATTGCGTCAAAGGGCTCGCGTGTGATGTATCGCTTCCCAGTAAGCGAAATTCCATTAACTCAAAATGGTGTCTTAGGCTTCCAGATAGAAAATGCAATGGCTGCCATCGGAGCAGCTTGGGCTTTAGGCTTAGAGGCTGAAAAGATAGCCCGCGGTCTTCATAGCTTTGAAAGTACAGCCAATTCCGTACCGGGACGCTTTAATCAATTCCAGCACAACGGCGCTACCGTGATTGCAGATTACGGACACAACCCTGATGCCATGCGCGCTTTAGCAAGTGCAATTGAAGCGATGAAACCTAA
>JABMMT010000012.1 GCA_013205155.1 Betaproteobacteria bacterium
ATGTTGTAGCCACCAAGCATGGTTCCAAGTAGTTCAGTGGCTTTTATTTTTGAGATCAAGGGTGACTTTTCTACTCCCTTAGCAATTGCGTCTAAAAATTCAGCTTTTACTCTAGCCGCCTCATCAACGCCTGCAGGTACTCGATTAGTAATTAATTCTACTAACTCAGCATCTTTGCCGGCTGGTGGATTTTTTAACATTTTGACCAATTCAGCAGTTTGGTCCTTGCTCAATGGGAGGGCTGGAATACCAAGGGCTGCTCGTTCAGCAACATGGGCGTTGTACGCTTCAAACATAATGTTTCCTATGAGGTAAAAGTAATCAATAGAGAGGCTAAATGAGGATTTTCTCCCGCTTAACTTGATTATAGTTACTAAATTAAGTCTTATATAAGAGTTAAAGCACCTAAAAACACAGGAAATAGGGTCTTTAGGGATAATTCAAGCTATCTAGGTAAATCTGGCCTAGTACCTATAAGATTTTCTCTGCCTTAAGCGCCCAAACTAAGGCGACTACCCAACCGATCAATGACCAACCTAGAAATAGATTTAAAGCAAAGATAGCCCCTGTATTTGCCCTTTTTCTATTAAATGCGATGGCGAAGGGGAGTAAGTAGAAAAGCGAGAGCAGAGTGATGAGGATTGCAAAAAGAAGGCGCATTTTGGCTGAAAATCAAGAAATTTGATAAAGATTTACCAATATTACACATTTATTAATTTCCGTGGGATTTTTAGGTGTCGTTATAATTACTATTTCCAACAGAGCTTAAGCGATGACCAAATACGTTTTTGTCACTGGTGGTGTGGTTTCTTCTTTAGGGAAAGGAATTGCAGCTGCCTCGCTTGCCGCGATTCTTGAATCACGCGGCCTGAAAGTCACCCTTCTAAAATTAGATCCGTATATAAATGTTGATCCTGGCACTATGAGCCCGCTCCAGCATGGAGAAGTTTTTGTAACTGAAGATGGTGCAGAGACTGACTTAGATCTTGGTCACTATGAGCGTTTTGTATCTGCGAAGATGCGCAAGAGCAATAATTTCACTACTGGACAGATCTATGAGTCAGTCATCAGCAAAGAACGGCGTGGTGAATATTTAGGAAAAACTGTCCAAGTGATTCCACATATTACAAACGAGATTCAGGCTTTTGTAGAGCGTGGAGCTAAAGCAAGTCATGATGGGAATGCTGATATTGCTATTTGTGAAATTGGCGGTACTGTCGGCGATATTGAATCATTACCTTTTTTAGAGGCTGCAAGGCAGATGAGCTTGCGTCTTCCACCTCACTGCTGCGCCTTTGTCCACCTTACTTTAGTTCCATTTATTAGTAGTGCGGGCGAGTTAAAAACTAAGCCTACACAACACTCAGTGCAGAAATTACGCGAAATTGGGATCATGCCAACAGTTTTGCTTTGTCGTGCTGATAGACCTATTCCGGCGGATGAGCGTGCAAAAATTTCTTTATTCTCTAATGTTCGTGAAGAAGCTGTTATTTCTGTTTGGGACGTAGATACGATTTATAAAATTCCTGAGATGCTTTACGCTCAAAAGATGGATGATTTAATTTGCCGAGAATTAGAGTTAGATGCTAAACCCGCTGATCTTTCTGTTTGGGCAAACTTAGTTTATCAAATGGCCAATCCACAATATGATGTGACGATTGGAATGGTTGGTAAATACGTAGAACTGACAGAATCTTATAAATCACTCATAGAAGCTTTGCGTCATGCTGGCATTCACACTCATACAAAAGTAAACATCAATTATATTGACTCTGAAACCATCGAAAAAGATGGTATTGATTGCCTGAAGAAATTAGATGCGATCTTGGTGCCTGGTGGATTTGGTAAACGGGGTACGGAAGGTAAGATTTCGGCTATACGCTATGCGCGAGAGAACCGCGTTCCATATTTAGGCATCTGTTTGGGTATGCAGTTAGCGGTGATTGAATTTGCTCGTCATGTTGCCAACATTGCCAAGGCCAATAGTACTGAGTTTGATCCCCAGACCGAAAATCCAGTAATTGCTTTGATTACGGAGTGGATGGACAGAGAAGGGCAGGTTGAGAAGCGTAGTAATTCATCTGATCTGGGTGGCACAATGCGCCTTGGCTCACAACGTTGTCCTGTGAAATCAGGTACCTTAGCAAGTACAATTTATGGCTCAGAAGTAAATGAGCGGCATCGCCATCGCTATGAAGTCAATAATATTTATGTTCCGCAACTTGAAGAATCTGGTTTAATTATTTCTGCTAGAACACCTAATGAATCTTTACCTGAAATGATGGAGCTTCCAGAATCCATTCATCCATGGTTTTTTGGTGTTCAATTTCATCCAGAATTTACCTCGACACCCCGTGATGGTCATCCCTTATTCTCTGCATTCATTAACGCAGCTCTAGTGCATCAAAATAGCGCTTTAAAGCAAGTTGCCTAAGACGAGTCTATGAGCACATTCAAACTATGCGGTTTCGATATTGGCCTAGATCAGCGTTTTTTTTTAATAGCCGGTACTTGCGTCATTGAATCTGAACAATCAGCTATTGATGTTGCGGGACACTTAAAAGAAATCACTAGCGCCCTAAAGATTCCATTTATCTATAAATCCTCTTTTGATAAAGCTAACCGCTCTTCAGGTAGCTCTTTCCGTGGTTTAGGAATGGAGAAGGGTTTAGAAATTTTGGCAAAAGTTAAGAAGCAAGTGGGTGTTCCTGTTCTAACTGATGTTCATGATATTAGCGAAATTGATGCGGTATCAAAAGTTGTTGATGTTCTTCAAACCCCCGCTTTTTTATGCAGACAAACTGACTTCATTCGCGCTTGCGCACAAAGTGGCAAACCCGTTAATTTCAAAAAAGGGCAATTTCTGTCCCCCCATGACATGCTTAATGTAATTGATAAAGCGAGAGCTGCTGCCGCAGAAGAAAATTTGCCAGATCAGTTTATGGTTTGTGAACGTGGCGCTTCATTTGGATATAACAATTTAGTTTCTGATATGCGCAGTCTTGCAATTATGCGTGCCTCTAAAGCACCCGTTGTTTTCGATGCGACCCATTCAGTTCAGCTACCTGGTGGGCAAGGACAGTCTAGTGGTGGTCAACGTGAGTTTGTTCCTGTTTTAGCTAGGGCAGCAGTTGCTGTAGGTATTAGTGGCCTGTTTATGGAAACACATCCAAATCCAGCCAAAGCATTATCAGACGGTCCTAATGCAGTTCCATTGGACCGCATGAAAGAATTACTTGAGTCACTGTTAGCTATTGATTCAGTCATTAAGGATAGCGGTTCTTATTTAGAAGATAGCTTTGAATAAAAGAGTTTAATAGCTCCATTTCATATTGCTTTAAGGAGAAGGTGCATGAGCGCCATTGTTGACATTATTGGTAGAGAAATTTTAGATTCACGCGGAAATCCAACGGTTGAGTGTGATGTACTACTCGAATCTGGAGTAATGGGCCGTGCAGCTGTTCCATCAGGCGCCTCAACAGGTTCACGTGAAGCAATAGAATTGCGCGATGGAGATAAGTCACGTTATCTAGGTAAGGGGGTTCTGAATGCCGTTCAAAATATTAATATTGAAATTGCTGAATCTATCTTAGGCCTAGATGCAAGTGAACAAGCCTTCTTAGATCACACCTTGAACGAATTGGATGGTACTCATAACAAAGCTCGCCTAGGCGCCAATGCAACTCTTGCAGTCTCAATGGCTGTAGCTAGAGCGGCGGCCGAGGAAGCTGGATTGCCCTTGTATCGTTACTTCGGTGGTTCTGGCGGAATGCAATTACCCGTTCCCATGATGAATATTGTGAATGGTGGAGCCCACGCAAACAATAGTTTGGATATTCAGGAATTTATGGTGATGCCAGTAGGTGCACAAAGCTTCCGTGAAGCATTGCGTTGTGGCGCTGAAATTTTTCACGAATTAACAAAGATCCTAGAGTCTCAAGGGATGCCTACTTCGGTAGGTGACGAGGGCGGTTTTGCCCCGAACTTTAAAAGCAATACTGAATGTTTACAAACTATTTTAAAAGCGATTGAAGGTGCTGGTTACCAAGCTGGAGAAGATGTCTTATTGGCATTAGATTGTGCAGCAAGTGAATTTTATAAAGATGGGAAGTACCACTTATCAGGTGAGGGACTGCAATTATCATCAAGTGAGTTCTCAGATTACTTAGGCCAACTAGCAGATCAATTCCCCATCGTGTCGATTGAGGATGGTATGCATGAGGCTGACTGGGATGGGTGGGTGGATATCACTCAAAAGTTAGGCAAGAAAATCCAATTAGTTGGCGATGATTTATTTGTTACTAATACACGAATTCTGAAAGAAGGCATTGAGAAGGGCGTAGCAAATTCGATTCTCATTAAGATCAATCAAATCGGAACCTTAACTGAAACCTTTGCTGCAATTGAAATGGCTAAACGTGCAAATTACACTACCGTCATTTCGCATCGCTCTGGGGAAACCGAAGACAGTACCATTGCAGATATTGCGGTTGGAACTAATGCCGGACAAATTAAAACAGGCTCATTGTCTAGATCAGATCGCATTGCTAAATATAACCAACTACTTCGTATTGAAGAAGATTTGGGTGATGTTGCAAGCTATCCTGGTAAATCTGTTTTCTATAATCTCAAACGTTAATCCATAATTGATCCATTAGATTATGCGAATAATCATCTACTCTATGCTGTTATTGTTGATCGCAATCCAATACCCACTTTGGTTGGGTAAGGGTGGCTGGATTAAGGTCTACGAGATGGAGAAGCAGGTAGAGTTACAAGAGGCAAAAAATAGCCTCTTGGCGTTGCGTAATGCAAAATTGGCGGGTGACGTCAAAGACTTAAAAGATGGTACCCGTGCAATTGAAGAGCGCTCTCGAGTTGAGCATGGGCTAATCAAGGAGGGGGAATTTTTTGTGCAAATTTTGCCCGGAGATAAGCCCTCAGCGAGTAATTCCGAGGATAGCCCTAAGCAGACTACTGCCAAGCAATAAGAAGCTGAGTTAGTGGCCCCCAGACGGTGGCCTAGTTGCATCACTTAATAAATCAGTTTTAAATACTTGCTGACAATCAACCGCATCAAATCGGTATGGCTGGGCACAAAAATCACAGATGGTTTCAACAATACCCTGTTCAGCTAGGATGCTCTGAACCTCCTCATCTCCTAGCATTCTTAATACATCAGCAACTTTAGTACGTGAACAGCTACATGCAAATCGTATAGGTCGTGAAGGGAAGCTTCGCACACCATTTTCAGTTGATTCTTCAAGAAACAGGCGACGTAAAATGGTAGTTGGTGGTAGGTTTAATAGCTCTTCTTCAGTAATGGTTTCACCCAAAGCCTGAATTCTTGACCAGCCTTCAGCGCTAATTTGAGGGTCAAGGTGTGCATGACCGCCTGAATTTGGCAGACGCTGCAGTAACAAGCCTCCAACATGGGTTTCATTTGAGCTTAACCAGATACGAGTATCAAGTTGCTCTGAGTTCTGCATATATAGGGCAATCGCTTCTGCAGCACTAGTAACAGGCTTGATAAAGGCCCCATGCTGTTCTTGAAGCGCAACAATACCTTGATATGGCTGTTGACCAGGTTCTCGATCCTTGGGGTCAAGGGTAATGACTAGTCTTCCGGTATGAGTAGCATCCAATAGCTCTCCCAAGGTGGCATTAGGCGCAATTTCGGCTGGATTAACTGAAAGCTTGACCGTAGCCCGCATGCTTAAGTCCGATTTGCATTCAACTACCAATAGCTGTATTGGGCCCTTACTTTGGGCTTGAATAATGAGGGTTCCCTCAAACTTTAGACTTGCACTTAAAAGGGTAGCAGCCCCAACAAAATCACCCAGAATACGGCGGACGGCTGGTGGGTCAGTACGCCGCTCTAGAACCGCTTGCCAAGCAGAACTAATTGAGACTATTTCCCCGCGGACTGGTGCGCCATCACATATAAATACAAGCAATTCATTCATAGACTAAAGTATCCACTTTTTTGGATTTTGCTGTCTATATTCACGACCTGAGATAATAAGGCTTATGCATATTCGTACACGTTTTGCCCCCAGTCCTACAGGTTTTATACATTTAGGAAACCTTCGTAGCGCTCTTTACCCCTGGGCTTTTGCACGCCATAACAAGGGCGCTTTTATTTTACGTATTGAAGATACTGATTTAGAACGCTCATCTCAAGAAGCGGTAGACGTCATCATCGAAAGTATGGCATGGCTTGGTCTCGATTTAGATGAGGGGCCGATCTATCAAATGCAACGTATTGATCGGTATCGCGAGGTCATTAAACAAATGCTTGAAGCAGGTTTAGCTTATCCCTGCTACATGAGCGAAGAAGAACTGAACAGACTTCGCGATGTTCAAATGGTAAATAAAGAAAAGCCCCGTTATAACGGCTTATGGAGACCTGAAGAGGGCAAGGCTCTTCCTCCAATACCTCAAGGGATACTTCCTGTCATTCGCTTCAAAAATCCAATTGGCGGATCAGTCACTTGGGATGACGCGGTTAAAGGTCAGATTGAAATTAGCAATGATGAGTTGGATGATTTAGTCATAGCCCGTCCTGATGGTACGCCAACCTATAACTTTTGCGTTGTTGTTGATGATCTGGATATGAAGATTACGCATGTTATTCGAGGGGATGATCACGTCAACAACACACCAAGGCAAATCAATATCATGAAGGCTTTGGGTGGAATTACTCCAATTTATGCGCATCTTCCAACAGTCTTAAATGATGCTGGTGAAAAGATGAGTAAGCGTAATGGCGCCATGAGCGTTCGAGATTATCAAAAAGCTGGATTCCTACCTGAGGCTATTCTCAATTATTTGGCTCGCCTAGGGTGGTCACATGGTGATGCTGAAGTATTCACTAAGGAACAATTTATCCAATGGTTTGATTTAGAAAGTTTGGGACGATCTCCCGCCCAACATAATCCCGAAAAATTACTTTGGTTAAATCATCAATATATTCAACATTCAGATGCTATTAGACTGGCTGAGCTAACTAAACCTTTTGCACATGAGCTTGGTATCGATACTGAGAATGGTCCTGATTTTGTCCAAGTAGTGGGGCTAATGAAAGATCGTGCTAATACGTTAATTGAAATAGCTGAGGCGACAAAACTGTTTTATTTGCCTGCACCCAATCATCTCCCCGAAAAAATCGCTGAGAATATTCCAGAGGCTATTGTTCCTGCGCTGAAAGATCTCATTAAAATTTTAGGCAATACAGAAGCAACTAAAGAAGCCTATAGCGCTGCCTTTAAGCAAATATTGACTCAATATCAAATTAAAATGCCTGCCTTGGCTATGCCAGTGCGATATGCATTATTCGCTAGCACTCAAACACCAGCTATTGACTCAGTATTGGTAGTTTTGGGCAAAGATGAAGCTATTAAAAGGCTCTCCAAGGTGGTCAGCTAGCAATTTGCGCGCTTGCACAAAAATAGGCTAAAATCTTGGATTGTTTTAAGTGTCTTGTAGTGTTATCGCTGGATTTCGGGGGTATAGCTCAGCTGGGAGAGCGCTTGCATGGCATGCAAGAG
>JABMMT010000089.1 GCA_013205155.1 Betaproteobacteria bacterium
CCCAAAGCATGGCAAGCACGAGTGCAATATGCCGATCTAGCTAATTACTTTTCTGCAGTAAATAATCAATATCCCAGTGCTAAAGAAATCTTCACTGCCGTTTGCAACATTCGTAACAAAAAATTACCTGACCCTAAAATCATTGGTAATGCGGGCAGCTTCTTTCAGAACCCCATCGTCAGCACTGAGCAATGCGCCACACTGTTAAAGCAATTTCCGAATCTGGTTTCATATTCAGATACAGCAGGCAAGAAAAAACTAGCCGCCGGATGGCTGATTGATCAATGTGGATTTAAAGGTCAACGCCTTGGCGAAGTAGGTGTCTATGAAAAACAAGCCCTAGTGATTGTGAATCACGGCAATGCCACTGCAGCAGATATTTTGGGTTTGGCAAAACAGATTCAAGATGCCGTGCAAGCAAAGTTTGGCGTTACCTTAGATATTGAACCCAATATCCTCTAGCGTTCTCAGATTTACTGTTCAGTCTTTAATAATTGAACGTCACTAAGTTTGACGTTTGCTTTGCCCTTGGCCAGCCTGATTTCATATTCAGGTCCTGTTGATAGCTGATTTGGATCACGCACTGCCTGCAAGCCTTCAGATACATTGAGAACCACCGCATAACCGCGTTCTAAAGTGCGCTGTGGATTGAGCATCTCCAATTGAGATTGAAAATGCCCTTGATTACGCTTCCATGTTTCTACTCTGACAGCCCAAGCTTGATTAAGGCGTTGCTGCCAGCTATTGATCTGCTCACGCATACGCTCTGGATTCGGTAAGGCATGGCTTAAACGCAAAGCGAGTTGATCTAGGGTTTGTGCTTCACGCTCTACCCGCTGACGCACTCTTTGGAGCATTGCTTGTTTGATTGCTTCTAGCTCTTGCAGCATCTGATCTTTGCGCGGCGCCGCCAACTCTGCTGCACCCGTTGGTGTTGGGGCTCGTAAGTCTGCAACAAAATCGGCAATCGTCACATCAGTTTCATGACCGACACCACTGACAATCGGAATAGGTGACTGCGCCATTGCGTAAGCCAACTGCTCATCATTAAAGGCCCAAAGATCTTCAATGCTGCCTCCGCCACGCACTAACAAAATGACATCCACTAGATTTTCTTTTTCAGCCGCTTTTAATGCAGCAATCATTCCTGCGGGTGCATCTGGTCCTTGTACTAAAGTTGGATAAATCACAATCGGAATATGGGGCGCTCTTCTCGCTAAGGTACTGAGCACATCTTTTAATGCCGCAGCTTGCGGTGAAGTAATAATGCCAATCGATCTAGGATGAGATGGAATGTCTTGTTTACGATCAGCATCAAATAAGCCTTCTTTGGCTAGCTTAGCCTTTAACTTTAAAAAAGCTTCATACAAACCACCCATTCCAGCGCGCCGCAAAGTCTGAATCGTGAGTTGAATATCACCACGCGGAACATACATTCCTAAGTTAGCGCTTACCTCCACTAAATCCCCAGATTGAGGCATGAAGTCAACTTGCCCATTGCGACCCCGAAACATGACGCACTTAATTTGACCTTCTTCGTCCTTCAAGGAGAAATACCAATGCCCGCTGTCATAGGCCTTGAAGTTGGAAATCTCCCCACTCACCCATACGGTATCGAAACGCTCCTCTAAGGAGGCAGCAATCGCGCGGTTAAGATCGCCAACAGTGAGGATTTCCCTTGATATTTCCGACATTTTTTCTCTTTATCTACAAAAACATATGGCTTGGAGGGTTATAACTATCCACAGAAGCATATAGACCCTAAGGTTAGCAAAAATAAGTAAGTAATCACTCACCCAAAACGTCTCATAAATCCAACAAGTAAAGTTTAAGTCATTGATTTATATCACTAAAAAATAGATCTTTTTTTCCTAAAAACAGCTCAAAATAAGCTCATCTCACGATCAATCAATGACTTACGCCATTTCCTTAAAAAAGTTACACACAGAGTTATCCACAGGCTGGCTTTCAGAAAACGGTTTTTAATTCAGCTAAAGTACTGAGCTTATGTACTCAATCTTACTGTCTGCCGGCTGGCCTATCTGGCCTCTTCTGATTATCTCCATTGTTGGATTGGCTATTGTCATTGAACGAACCTGGTATTTGCGTCAAATTCAAGTATTTCCCAAGGATTGCCTCGAAACAGCCTTTGGCCTGGCAAACGCCATTTCCAATGGGAAATCGATCACCGAGTCGGAGATCAGCTCCCTCAAACAGTCCTCTCTTGCCGGAACTTTGTTTGCCTGCCTCTTACGTGAAAAACTGCAAGGCAATAGTGCTGATTCTGCAATAGAAGAGCTGCAAGCTACAGCCCAATCGATCTGGTTGAAGCTGGATCGTTATTTAGGGGCGCTAGCTACCATCGCCACTGCCGCTCCACTACTCGGCTTATTTGGTACTGTGGTTGGCATGATTGAGATCTTTGGTAGTCAAGGTGCCATCAATGGCGGCGCTGGCAGCCCACAGCAACTAGCCCATGGTATTTCTGTAGCGCTGTACAACACTGCTTTTGGTTTATTGATTGCGATTCCTGCATTGGCTGCTTGGCGCAGCTTACGTTCCATTGCCAACCAACGTCAACGCGAATGCGAAGAGTTCACTAGGCAGTTATTTAAAAAACTCTATCCAATCACTGCAAGTAATATTGCACCATGAGTTGGTTAGATTCTCACGCTCGTAGAAAATTTTCTCTTGGAGAAATTGCGAGTTCTGCTGAACCCGAGATCAATCTCATTCCATTTATTGATGTGTTGTTAGTGGTGCTCATTTTTTTAATGATCTCCACTACCTTTACCCGCTTTCAGGAGTTGGCGATTACTTTGCCAACTGCAAATGGCAATGAGGCACAGTCTGAGGTAAGGCAAATTCATATTGCAGTGAGCCGTGATGGGCGCTTTGCCGTCAATGGTAAGCTTACTGATCGCACACAATTAGGCACACTGCTCTCTCAGATCAGCAATCAAGGCGGGTCTGCCAAAGATGCCCCAAATTTGATGCAGGTCAATATTGATGCAGATGCCAGGGCACCACATCAGGCTGTCATGAGTGCACTGGAAGCAGCACGTGATGCTAATCTATCTAATATTGTCTTTAGCAGTCAAACGAATAAATAAAGAATAAGAAAAACTAGGCTCATGTCATTTTCTTTCTTTCGCAAAGCGCCCCAGTTTTGGGAAAGACGTGGGCCTACCAGTATTGCCTTGTGGCCCCTCTCTTGGATTTATGGATTAGTACTACGTATTCGTAATCTCATTCAGGACCTCGGCATTGGTAAACAAAAAGCAGAGCCTGTTCCCATCATTATTGTCGGCAATATTCGCGTGGGTGGTACGGGCAAAACTCCTATTGTGATTGCATTAGCAGAGTGTCTCAGTCAGCTTGGCTGCAAGCCTGGGATTATTAGCCGAGCTTATGGTTCTCAAGCACTAACAACACCGCAACAAGTGAGCAGTGACTCAGACCCCACTCTTGTTGGTGATGAGCCAGTCTTAATTGCTAAACGCACTGATGACCAATTTCCGATTTGGGTGTTTCCAAAACGCAGCCTTTCAATACGTGCACTACTAAAGTACAGTCCCGAGGTCAACGTCATCATTAGTGATGA
>JABMMT010000090.1 GCA_013205155.1 Betaproteobacteria bacterium
ACTTGCTGGTTGATGGGAATATTGCACGCATCACTTTTAATAATCCTGCCGCACGCAATGCCATGACTTGGCCGATGTACGAAGAACTCAAAAGTATTTGTGATGATTTAGCTAAGAACTCAGACATTCGGGTAGTGATCTTTAGGGGCGCAGGAGATAAAGCATTTGTTTCTGGTAGCGATATCGAGCAATTTGTCAGCCTCAAAAAAGATGAGGCTTATGAGCAATCAGTGGATCGGATATTTATCGCCTTACAAGAACTCCCGATGCCCACCATTGCAGTCATTGAAGGATTGGCTGTTGGTAGTGGTTTGCTCATGGCTACCGCTTGTGATTTTCGGATCTCTACTCCCGATGCCCGTTTTGGTATTCCCGTAGCAAGGACTTTAGGTAACTGCCTTTCTCCTGGCAATCTTGCGTGGATTAGCGCGCATTTGGGTATCCCGATGGTAAAAAAAATGTTGCTTACTGCAGAGCTCATTAAAGCACCTCAATTACTAGAATCTGGATTTCTGTATCAAACTGTAGAGGCGTCGGAGATTACCGAAGTTGCTGACGCTATGGCCAACAAGATGGCTGCGCTAGCACCCATTACGCAAAAGGCTAGCAAGTTGAGTATTGCCCGCTTACTGCGAAATAATCTCCCGGATTGCTCAGACCTGATGCGCGAGACCTATAACAGCCAAGACTTTCGAGAAGGCGTTAACGCCTTTCTCGAGGGTCGTCCACCTCAGTGGATAGGCAAGTAGTTAACTCTTAGCGTTTTTGGTGGCATAGAGGTAATAAGGGGGTACTTTATTTCTTTTTTGGCGAAGTATGACGCAATTTCAACAACAAGATACTAAGGGCCAAGGCAAAGGTAATAGCATTGGCTAAGATCAGAGGCCACTTCTCAATAATGAGGCCGTAAATCAGCCACAAACCTACTCCAACTGTAAAGAAGGAGTACATCCCCAAAGAAACACCTGAAAGATTACGAGTACGCCAAGAATGAATAGCTTGGGGTAAAAATGCGATTGTGGTTAAAAACGCGGCGCAATATCCAATGATCTCGATTTCATGGGGCAGAAGATTCATGCTGCTATTGTAATGAGCTTCTCCCCATTATTGGCCAAGGGCAGAAAATGAATTACTTATTCTTATTCAAGCCTGCTTTACGAGCTTCGATTTCTTTATTGATAGCAGCTACAGTAGTGGGATTTGGAGAGGTCCATTTGCCCCCTGAGTTATTTACCATATAAACCAGAGAGTCTGCAAAACCTTCTACTGATAAATTGGGACCACCACCCTTTGCTGGCATACCTCTTACGCCAACATAACCATGAGCGGTAAGAACGACTTGCCCTTCTGCAATCAAAGGCGCCCACTTTGCCTTATCACCTAATTTAGGGGCATTCAGAACGCCACTACCATGACAACTTACGCAATATTGTTTATAAGTCGTTTCACCGGACTGTGCGTTGGCCATCATAGGTACAGCCATCACCATAGCAGCAAGAACCAAGGCTTTAGTGTTGAATGTCATTTCTCTATTTCCATAATCAAGGGTTAAATTTAATGAAAGTTTAATACCTCTGTGCCTTTCAGGCACTCCTCGCTCAACTCAAAAAAAAACTTAGCCTGGTCTAAATAAATAACCCGATTGGGCTTTATTGCGTCGTCTAATAAAAAGGATTCGAATGCATGTGATGAGCGCCCAAAATACCAGCAGTGGATCTAGGACGTAATCCCAAAGATTCGCTGACTCATGCCAATGCCCAGCCCAAGCGATGATGGCAATTGCAAAAATCCACACTCCCTTAGTCCAGCCCAGTAAGCCGCATACCAAAGCAAATAGAACTACGCCAATCAAGAATCCTAAAGATCCATAACCCCATACGTAGGGATCAAACATTCCCAGACCCAAGGCTAAAGGGTAAAACATTAGAGCGATGCATATCAGTGCGACTCGAAAGCCCACAGGTACGGGGCGACTAGGGAGCATCACGGCGCTCCAAAGTAAGAGTGTTAACACGATACTCAAATCACCGGTAACGCCGCGCACGTAGCCAACTAAAGGAAGCTCGAGAGATAAACCCATTGGCCAGAAAAATACATTGGCCAAGATCAACACCAAAATCCATCTCATTGCTATTGGTAAAGATTTGCTGATAGTTAAATGGATGAACCAAACAATCACAACACCACAGGTAATGGATAATTCAATCAGCGCTAGGATCTGCATCCAGTTCATCATGGTTGACCCTCTTTAGTATTAGCATCAGGCGCTTGTGTAGGCGCTGAAAGTTGCTGGTATTCACGCTTTAACCATGCAGATGAGTAATGCACATGTCGAATCTTTTTGCGATCCCATGTATAGGCTAGATGCACATCGTTACCATCACCACTCATTAAATAGGGATAGGAAAACTCTTTACGCTGATCATTAGGAAGAGCCTCATCATCTTCAAGTGTCTGCACGATCTGCCATTGGTCGGATTGAGGCAGCTTCATTAAGAGAACGAGACGAGCGCGTCCCACTTCAATATTATTGAGCGCCAATAAACGAATTCCACTCTTTAATGTCAAACCCGTAACAGCAGCATTAGGATTGGCAATTGCTAAATCCTGAGAGACTTGCCACGTTTGCCCCGCATCACTAGTCATGCTGGCTGGTATGACTTTTGGAAGACCAGCGCTTCTGGTTTGACGAAAATAAGCAGCAGCGTCTTGAGGGCTATTCGTAAAGATCACCGGCTGAATTGCGCCGCGACCGGAACTCATCCGGCGCTTATCAATCACTTGAGTTGCATCAACTCTCAAAAACTCACCGAAGCGGCCAATCCATTCATGATAGGCAGGCATGCCGAGACGTCCATCACTAAATGGCAGAGCGGGCGACTTCACTAGAGTGCTGATATTCAATAAAGGAGAGCTGATGAGACGTTGTGCTTGACTCCATGTCAGACCTTCATCATCAGAAATGATGGTGGATATCGAGCTGCCAGCCCAACCACCAATAGAAACAGTGACAAAAAATAATTGCAATCGTCCATCTGACATTCTGCTAGGGACTGGATTACCTAACTTGGCAATATAGCGGGCTAAGCCTTTTTCAGCATCCACCCGATTGATAACAACGGTTGGCGCGGTCCATAAACTCGAACGTGGATCAAACACTGCGCTATTAATCACAACATCACGAGCGCCTTCACGACTTCCAGCAAACCAGAACGCCCGAATACCGCCATCCTTTAAGGCAATCAGAGACGCAGCGTGGACTGATGGAGCACCAGTATCAGGCAACCAGGTAGCGTGAGGTTTTGCAATACTCGGCTCAATGATTGGTTTGGCCGATAATTTAGTCGCTGCTTGTTTTGGTGAAGATGCGGATAAAGGCAACTCTTCTTCAACCGCCTCCTCAACTACCGTAGCCAAGCTATCAGCAAAAGGCGCCCATGCGGGTCGAGTATCTAAATGCAAAACACCAATCACTGCTGCGAGCAGTAAGAAACAGAATGCTATTACGCGACTCATCTACAAGCATCCTTTTTATCTAACAAAGAAGCAGTATTAGCTACCGGCGTGGCAACGAGGTACTCATTCACAAATAAATATTTTCCAAGGTGGCCCTTTATCATTTCTATAATTTCTTCATCAGAGTGACGTGCTCTCATTTCTATTCTATGGGCAATGATCTGACAAGCATCACATATGGCTGGTTTAACCCCTAGTGGTGACTGCACTAATACCAAAGGATAGCTAGCAGTTAATTGAGCTACTTCACCTGCCTCTCCCGCCATATAACCGTGCAAGCGAGCTCCGGGCAAGAGTAAGCGATATTCTTCATCTTTAGCACGATAGTCGCAAGGAACCCAAAGATCCTTATCTTGTACTTGAGCTATTGCCTGTGGAGTAAAGCGTCCCAACTGACTCTCTAGGGGAGATAAGCTACTGGTCAATGCACAGTAAGTTAAAAAACATCCTGCTAGAGCGATTGTCTTAGAGCGATCTTTTTTGAATAAGCCTAAGATCACCAAGTCTAAACTCACGACCATAAAAATCCAGTGTCCATATGAATAGACCCAATCACTAGTATTGCCTGTGAATGCAGATAACTGTAGCTGACTTCCCGCCCAAATTAATACTGAGAAAAGAATGGCTTGCAATAACAATGCAATTCGAAAACCCCATAGGGGCAAGCGATCCCAATGTAATGCTAGTAATGCGGCCAAAGCAGGCATGACTGGCAATAAATAACGGCCTGATCGTTGACTTGGCAAACTAAAGACCACAAAAAATGCCAGCACCAGTAAGAGCAATAAGCTCTCTTCAAGAGAGAGGAAACGGCGATTACGCCAGCATAAAATCAGGGTCGACAATAGAACAAAGGTGAACAGGCCAGCATTTGCTAAAGAAGTCAGGATCAACATCCAAATACTGTCGCCACCGCTTACTAAGTCCAAGAAGTAGTTCGTA
>JABMMT010000091.1 GCA_013205155.1 Betaproteobacteria bacterium
ATGGATTAACGGCCGCACAGTGGTTAGAGCAAGCGCCTCAAGAGGAAATCACTCACGTGATTAAGACTTACGGAGAGGAGCGTTTTGCATTTCAAATTGCGAAGGCTATTGTTGCCAAGCGCGAAGAAGGCTCGTCACCACAAACTACTACACAACTGGCCAGTCTTGTAGCGAGTGTTGTGCGCACACGTGAAGCTGGTCAAGATCCTGCCACCAGAACTTTTCAAGCATTGAGAATATTAATCAATCGCGAGTTAGAGGATTTGGAGTTGGGCTTGAGGGCAGCACTGAAATTATTAAAGCCGAGGGCTAGGTTGGTAGTAATCAGCTTCCATTCCTTAGAAGATCGAATCGTGAAGCAATTTATGCAGGCCCACTCAAAAGTAGAGGTGCCTCGTGGTCTGCCAGTCCGCGAAAAAGACTTGCCGCAAAGTGCTTTAGAAATGATTGGACGTGTCAAGCCAAGTGAGGCAGAGATTTTAGAAAATCCGCGTGCTCGTTCGGCCATTATGCGTGTAGCTGAAAAGCGCTTGGGATCAGTTACATGAATCGAGCCACCTTAACTTTGCTGATCTTGTTAGTCATTTGCGCTCTTTCGCTAGTGGCAGCACAACAACGTGCGCGTAAATTATTTATTAAGCTAGAGCGTGCCCAAATTGAAGAACGAAAATTAAATCAAGAATGGTTGCGTCTCGAATATGAGCAACGTAATCTTTCTAAATCTGCTCGTATACGTGATGTGGCGCGAAATCAATTGCGGATGTCACCGATCTCTCCTGAACGTACTTTGTACCTAAAGGAAGTTAAATGAGACCAGTTGGCTTCTCTACAACCCCGAATTTAGTGTTACGCCTGCCGATGTGGCGGTCGCGTTTGATGCTATTTCTTTTATTTTTTGTTTTCATGCTTTTATTGATAAGGGCTTTTTGGATCCAAGGCCCAGGAAATGCTTTTTATGAAGCTAAAGGAGTACGAGGTACTCAACGCGAATTAGAGCTACCAGCAAGTCGTGGAAAAATTCTGGATCGCAATGGTCAAGTGATTGCTACAAGTCTAGAGGCAAAGTCTGTGATTGCTTATAACGACACAGTACCAGATGATCTTCCTGCAGAAAAAGTCAAAGCGCTTGCCAATCTATTACAAATTAGCGAGACAGAATTGCGTAAGAAGCTGAAAGAAGAGCGTAAGCAAATATTCTTAAAACGTCAGGTCGATCCAGTTGTTGCCCAGAAAATTAAGCAGTTAGAAATTCCAGGCATTGGTTTGAATAATGAATATCGACGCTTTTATCCAGAAGGCGAGGCGATGGCACACGTCGTTGGCTTTACTAACGTAGAAGATCGTGGTCAAGAGGGGATGGAGCTTTCTAGAGAGAAAGAGCTCGCTGGTCATCCAGGACAAAGAAGAGTGGTCGTAGATCGCCTTGGTCGAGTGGTAGAAGAAATGGCAATTTTACAATTGCCACAAAATGGCAAAGACTTAAGTCTTTCTATTGATAGCAAGATCCAGTTTTTAGCCTATAACGCAGTGAAAAGCGCGGTTGAAAAGCATCAGGCCAAAGCCGGTGGTGCTGTAGTGTTAGATACCCAGACTGGTGAAATATTGGCATTGGCTAACTACCCTAGCTATAACCCGAATGATCGAAAGTACTTAACTGGTGAGCAATTAAGGAACCGCGTACTCACGGATACTTTTGAGCCTGGCTCAACAATGAAACCATTTACGGTTTCATTGGCACTCGAAAAAGGGCAAGTTCAGCCAAATACCCAAATGGTGATTGGCGCGAAATATTTAATTGGGCCAAAGCCGATTACAGATACTCATCCTTATGGCACCTTAACTATCGCTCAGATTATCCAAAAGTCTAGCAACATTGGGACAGCTAAATTAGCTATGAACACGAGCCCACAAGAAATGTGGGATCTATATACGGCTGCAGGTTTTGGACAAGCTCCCAAGATTGGGTTTCCTGGTGCTGTTGCAGGAACTTTGCACCCTTATAAAAAATGGGTACCGTCTGATCAGGCACGTATTGCATTTGGTTATGGCATCTCTTCTTCGCTCTTTCAGTTAGCAAGGGCATACACCATCTTTGCTCGTGACGGAGAATTAGTGCCATTAACAATTGAGCGCAGTCCTGAATTTAAGCCAGGCACTCTCGTTATTTCTGCGAAGACTGCAATCGAAATGCGTAGCATGCTCGAGACAGTTACTGAGCCTGGTGGCACAGCTCTTAAGGCTCAAGCCGAAGGTTTTCGTGTCGGTGGAAAAACGGGGACATCACACAAGTTAGTCGGTAAGGTTTATGGGAATAAATATCGCGCCTACTTTGCTGGATTAGCGCCGATTAGTGCGCCTCGGATTGTCGTGGCAGTCATGATTGATGAGCCAACCAAAGGTGGTCACTATGGTGGTGAAGTAGCAGCACCGGTCTTTTCGACCATTGTTAGCGAAACACTTCATACCTTGAATGTATTGCCTGATGCCAAAGTGAAGCAAATGGTATTGCAAGATAAAACACCCGAAGAGATTCGCACTGCCAATGTACAAGCTCAACATGCGGTTCTGAAAAGATGAGTGCAGCATTGAATATAGAACCCAATCACTTGATTGAACACCTGCACAGCCTAGCAAATGCCTCTGCAAAGGTAAGGGCAGATAGTCGCCAGATACAGCCTGGTGATATCTTTTTTGCATACCCAGTCGGTCATGGCAATGCTCTCAGAGATGGTCGTCAATATATTGATGCGGCTCTAGTAAATGGTGCGGCGGCCGTAGTGTTTGATCCTGCTAGTGTTGGAGATCAATATTTAGGCTATCCACAATGTGTGGCAGTTGAAAATCTTGCAGCCAAGGCAGGACAGCTTTGTGCGCAATGGTATGGCTATCCTAGCCAGAAACTTCAAATGATTGGTGTCACCGGCACCAATGGTAAGACGAGTATTACCCAGTGGTTAGCTTCAGCTCTTGATGGTGCTCATCATCGCACTGCTGTGTTGGGTACTTTGGGTACTGGTTTTGTGGGGTCGTTATTGCAGACTGGGTATACCACCCCTGATGCTCCAAAGCTTCAAACGCAACTGCATGAACTATTGAGTATGGGTGCGAAACAAGTGGTAATGGAAGCTTCTTCTCATGCTTTAGAGCAAGGACGCATTGCTGGTACGCAATTCAATTGTGCGGTATTTACAAATCTGACGCAGGACCATTTAGATTATCACGGCAGTATGGCTAATTATGCTGAGGCAAAAGCAAAGCTATTTCAGTTTGCTGGTTTAGAACATGCCGTTATAAACTTTGATGACGCATTTGGTCGTGAGCTTGGAATGAAGCTTTTGGCAAAAGGCACTATCAAGGTGTGGGCTTATGCTTTAAGTAAAGAAGCTTTAAAGGGCTTTGAAAAATTTGGCGAGCACTTACAGCGAATCTATGCAAAAGATAGTGTTCTCTATGGCGTTGGGTATGACGCGCTATTTGTGCATCAAGGTGTGAGTGAAAATACGGTTCACGTTCCAGTGATCGGGGAATTTAATTTAAGTAATGCTTTAGCTGTTTGGGCTGTATTGCTAACGCAAGGCTGCACTTGTGATGAAGCCAGCAAGTGTATGGCGAAACTTGGTCCTGTTCCGGGTCGTATGGAGCTCATTCCACTTGGTAAAGCTAATAAATCTGAAGCTTTGTTGGTTGTAGTGGACTATGCGCATACTCCCGATGCTTTACAAAAAACTCTACTAGCTATTCGCGCAATTGCAGAACAGCGCTCAGGAAAAATTTGGTGTGTATTTGGTTGTGGCGGTGATCGCGATTCAGGCAAACGTCCACAAATGGGTGCTGTAGCAGAGCGTCTTGCAGATCACATCATTATTACTAGCGATAACCCTCGCTCCGAAGATCCTTTGGAAATCATGAATATGATTCGCGCTGGTATGAGTCACGATGCACAAAATATTCAAATGTTGGCCGATCGTGCAGCCGCTATTATGGCTGCCGTTCGTCATGCTGATATGCATGACATTGTGTTGGTAGCAGGAAAAGGCCATGAAACTTCGCAGGAAATTGGCGACAAAAAATTTGATTTTTCTGATCAAGAGCATATTCTTTTAGCTGCTGGGGGTGGAGTGTGATGACAACCCTAGCGCAAGTGCAGGCCATGCTGCCAGGCAGCACGCTGATGAATAGTTCTGAAGTGGCAGCTGAGCAGATCATGATTTCCAGAGTCGGTACAGATAGTCGCCAAATTGAAGTAGGTGAATTATTTGTTGCCCTAGCAGGTGAACGTTTTGATGCCCATGATTTTTTATCTGATGTAGCTAAAGCGGGCGTAGGCGGAGTGCTGATTAGTCAGCAAGATAAATGCCCGGCAAATTTAGCAGCAATCTGTGTACCCGATACCAGAATTGGATTGGGAGAGTTAGCTGCAGCATGGCGTGCAACGTATCCAATTCCATTGGCTCTAGTTACTGGAAGTAATGGCAAGACTACGGTAAAAGAAATGATTGCCTCAATTTTCAAGGCAGCGGTTGGTGAGGATTACTTCTTAGTCACAAATGGCAATCTTAACAATGAGATTGGGTTACCAATCACCTTATTAAAATTACGTTCGACTGATCGCCTCGCAGTGGTAGAGCTAGGAATGAATCATCCAGGCGAAACGGCTGTATTGGCTGCGATTGCACAAGCCAATATTACTCTGATTAATAACGCGCAACGTGAACATCAAGAGTTTATGGCAACAGTAGCTGCAGTTGCTGAAGAACATTCTGCTGCAATTAAAGCTTTGCCAAAAGATGGGATAGCCGTTTTTCCAGCAGACTCAGAATTTGCTGAGGTATGGCATAAGGCTGCTGCCGGGAGAAAAATAATCGATTTTGTATTGTTATCGGGCTCATCTTCTGTGAAGGCTTCTGTTACTGGACGTCTTTTAAATGATGGTCAAGTACAAATACAAACAGAGCAGGGGGTCTTGCAGGTTCGACTCAATACTTTAGGTAGTCATAACGTTCGCAATGCTTTAGCAGCCAGTGCTGTCGCATTAGCTGCTGGAGTGAGTCTTGAGAAAATCAAACAAGGACTTGAAGTGTTTTTACCCGTCAATGGCCGTATGCAGGCTAAACATATTGATAGTAATTACACCTTAATTGATGATAGTTATAACGCAAATCCTGATTCAGTAAGGGCTGCAATTGATGCTTTGAAGCAAAGTGGAAACAGCTCTTGGTTAATTCTGGGCGATATGGGTGAAGTAGGTAATCAGGGGCCGGAATTTCATCGAGAAGTAGGAGCTTATGCTGCTGCTCAGGGTGTCAATAAATTATTTACCTTAGGCGAACAATGTCAGTTTGCAATTACTGGTTTCGAAGACGCCAAGAAAAGCCTCTCGCTAACGACTAGCTCATCGCATTTTGCAGACATGGATCTGCTCATTGCGCAATTAAGAAATGAATTGCAGGGACAGATAGCTCATGGCAATCGGCATTTGAATATTTTGGTTAAAGGTTCTCGTTTTATGCGTATGGAGCGCGTAGTACAAGCCTTGTTAGAGGAGGCTAAGGCATGCTCTTAATCTTGGCGCAATGGTTACAGGATGATTTTAGATTCTTTAGAGTCTTTAATTACATTACCTTTAGAGCAGTGCTAGCAACAGTGACAGCGCTATTAATTGGATTGGCAGCGGGCCCTTGGGTGATTCGTAAATTGACTGCTTTGAAGATGGGTCAAGCAGTTCGTAATGATGGACCACAGACACATTTGGTTAAATCAGGCACGCCTACGATGGGCGGCGTATTAATCTTGATTGGCATTTTTATTTCTTGCATGTTATGGGCTGACCTGAGTAATCGTTTTATTTGGATTGTGATGATTGTGACGTTTGGTTTTGGTCTGATTGGTTGGGTAGATGACTATCGTAAGGTTACTCACAAAGATCCCAAAGGAATGCCTTCAAGAGAAAAATTCATGTGGCAGACACTCATTGGTTTGTTCGCTGCAATCTATTTAGCCTTTTCAGTTTCAGAGGTCAATAACTTGAAAGTATTGCAACTGTTCTACGATTGGTTAAAGAGTGGCTTTGCCTTAGACCTCCCTGCTAAAACGAATTTACTCTTGCCCTTTATGAAAGAGGTGAGTTATCCACTGGGAATGATGGGCTTCATTATCTTGAGTTACTTAGTGATCGTGGGAAGTAGTAATGCAGTTAATCTGACAGATGGTTTAGATGGCTTAGTCATCATGCCTGTGATCTTGGTGGGTGCAGCATTGGGAGCGTTTGCCTATGTAATGGGTAATGCCATCTATGCAAAGTATTTATTGTTTCCATATATACCTGGTGCCGGTGAGTTATTGATCTTTTGTGGCGCCATGGGTGGAGCGGGTTTAGCTTTCCTTTGGTATAACGCGCATCCAGCACAGGTATTTATGGGTGACGTTGGTGCTTTGGCTCTTGGGGGCGCACTCGGGACCATCGCAATCATCGTTCGACAAGAAATAGTGCTATTCGTGATGGGCGGTATTTTTGTAGCCGAGACACTTTCTGTCATGTTGCAAGTGCTCTGGTTCAAATTTACCAAGAAACGCTTTGGTGAGGGGCGCCGTATTTTTCGGATGGCTCCTTTGCACCATCACTTTGAGTTAGGTGGCTGGAAAGAAACACAAGTTGTGGTTCGTTTCTGGATTATCACCATCCTATTAGTTTTAATTGGCTTATCTAGCCTGAAATTACGGTGAGCTAAAAGTAAATATGCTTAATTTAGAAAATACTTTCGCAAATCCTACTGCAATAACTAATGCTGGCTATGAAGCGCCCAAGCGTTTTTTAATCTTAGGTCTCGGAGAGTCTGGTGTTGCCATGGCTAAATGGTGCTTGCGAAATGGTGCTTCTGTTCGTTTCACTGATACTCGAGATCAGTCTAAATTTACCGATACACAAAATGTCTGGTTAGAGGAGCTAAAGTTTGCTGGTCTTAAAGATATTCAATTTGGACCTTTAGTTGATGACTGCTTAACTGATATTGATGTGATTGGCATCAGCCCGGGATTATCTCCATTAAAAGAGCCAGCCCAATCATTTTTAGTAAAGGCTAGAAAATCTAGAGTAGATGTTTGGAGTGAGATTGAGTTTTTTGCCCGCGCAATAGCCGCTCTTGAGCGCATGGCCTTAACACGCAACTCAGCTTATGCATCAACAGTGCTCGCTATTACTGGAACAAACGGCAAGACAACAACAACTGCGCTTACAGGTCAACTGTGTGAGCGAGCAGGTAAGAAGGTGGCAGTAGCAGGAAATATCAGTCCAGCAGCCTTAGAAAAATTAATGTCTTGTTTGGATGAATCTGATCAGTTAGAGGATATGCCTGATATTTGGGTGTTGGAGTTATCTAGCTTCCAGTTGGTTTACACCTCTACTTTGAATGCCACTGCTGCCACTGTACTGAATCTCTCGCAAGACCATTTAGATTGGCATGGCGACATGTCGTCATATGGAGATGCAAAGGTAAAAATATTTGGTACTGACACAGTTTGCATCTTAAATCGCGATGATCCCTTAGTAATGGGATTACTTTCTGAAGATCAAAAAACGAAGCGCTCAATACTGACCTTTGGCGCGAATCAACCCAATGAGCAGGGCACATTTGGTATCGAGCATGACTTGCGTGCTGGAGGGATTGATTGGCTGGTATGGGCTGAGATTGATGAAGATATTGAGCTGAAGCCTAGGCGTCGTCGTAAGAGTGCTGTAGTGGAAGAAGATGAGCCTTTGCGTTTGAAGCGCTTAATACCTGCTGATGCACTGCGTATTCGGGGGCGCCACAATGCATTAAATGCTTTGGCTGCATTAGCTTTAGCTAGGGCAGCTCGTTTACCCATGAATATTTTGTTACATGGTTTACGTGATTATCATGGGGAGCCCCATCGTGTTCAAAGTATCGCGATTGTTAACGATGTCGAATATATCGATGACAGCAAGGGAACAAATGTAGGTGCAACTGTCGCAGCATTAAATGGTTTAGGTAATAGTGCAGCAGGCAAGCGAATTTGGTTGATTGCTGGTGGCGATGGAAAAAGTCAAGACTTTAGCCCATTACGCGAACCTGCATTGCGCTTTGTCAAGGGCGCCTTCTTGATTGGCCAAGATGCAGAGAAAATTGCAGAAGCCCTCAGTGAAAAAGTACCGTGCACTAATAGTGTCACCTTGCAAGCCGCAGTTCAAGCAGTTGCTAGACAAGCCCAATCGGGGGATCTTGTCTTGCTATCGCCTGCATGTGCAAGCTTTGATCAGTTTCGTGATTACGTTGAGCGCGCCGAAGTATTTTTCTCTGAAGTTGAAGAATTGAGTATGCGACTCGAAGGAGTTCAAGTATGAGTTTAAGAGAAAAACTATTTCCTGAAAATCGTATAGGCCTAAACCGATTCTGGAATTTCTCAAGGGGTGGTATAGATAATTTCCGTAGCGGCTTAAGAGATGCCGTGTCTGGCGTAGAGCAAACTCGCTCTCGCATGATGGATTACGACCAGTTACTAGTTTGGGCAGTTTTATCGTTAGCATTGATTGGTTTAGTGATGGTGTATTCAGCCTCAATTACTTTGGCTGATGGCCCAAAGTATGCCAATTACAGCAGCAATTTCTTCTTGATACGCCACCTCATTTCTTTGAGTATTGCTATTGGTGTGGCAATTTGGGTATTTAAGATTCCGACGAGGGTTTGGGATCGATATTCACCGGTCATTTTTGGATTAACTGTGCTGCTTTTAATTGCCGTTCTCATTCCTGGTATTGGTAAAGGCGTTAATGGCGCCAAACGTTGGATTATGTTGGGCCCCCTGACTTTTCAGCCTTCAGAACTAATGAAGTTTGCTGCAGTGATCTTTGCTGCAAGTTACACCGTGCAACGTCAAGAGTATCTGCACTCATTTGTAAAAGGCATGTTACCAATGGGTGTGGCAGTCGCTTTGGTTGGTGGCTTGCTAATGGCTGAGCCTGATATGGGCGCCCTTGTGGTTATAGGCTTAATAGCATTTGGAATTTTATTTTTAGGCGGTATCAATGCCAAATTATTTGGTGGCCTAATGATGGTGGGCTTTTTAAGCGTGGCAATCATGATTGCCCTGTCGCCCTTTCGTCGTGGACGAATGCTTGCTTTTATGGATCCATGGCAAGTGGATAACGCTGCTAATAAGGGTTATCAATTAACCCATTCACTAATGGCATTTGGCCGAGGAGAGTGGTTTGGTACAGGGCTAGGTGGAAGTGTAGAGAAACTGCATTACCTGCCGGAAGCTCATACTGATTTCATCATGGCTGTGATCGGAGAGGAGCTTGGCTTTGTAGGTGTAGTAGTGGTGATCTTCCTCTTTTATTGGATTGTTCGGCGCGCTTTCATCATTGGCCGTACAGCTTTGCAATTGGATCGAAGTTTTGCTGGTCTAGCAGCAAAAGGCGTTGCAATTTGGATTGGTTGGCAAGCGTTTATCAACATGGGCGTGAACCTAGGCCTATTGCCCACTAAAGGTTTGACATTGCCATTAGTGAGCTATGGTGGATCAGGTATTTTGATGAATGCTGTAGCAATTGCTATGTTGCTTCGGATTGATTATGAGAACCGCATCTTGATGCGTGGAGGGAAGTTGTGACAAAACCCTCAATTCTTGTGATGGCTGGCGGTACTGGCGGACATATTTTCCCGGGTCTTGCCGTCGCTGAATATTTGCGGATCTGTGGCTGGAATGTGGCTTGGTTGGGCAATCGAAATGGGATGGAGTACCGCTTAGTGAAGTCCTGTGATTTTCCTTTTGAAGCAGTAGATTTTGGTGGCTTACGTGGCAAAGGGCTCAAGGCCAAACTAATGCTGCCAATGAATTTGATACGAGCTTGTTTTCAAAGTTGGAAAATTATGCGCCGCCTTAAACCAAGCGTGGTTTTAGGTATGGGCGGCTATATTACTTTCCCTGGCGGCTTAGTCACCAAATTATTAAAGCGCCCATTAGTTTTACACGAATCTAATTCGGTTGCAGGTAGTGCAAATCGCGCTCTCGCCAAAATTGCGATGCGAGTATTAACAGGATTTCCAGACACGATTAACTCTGCAGAGTGGGTTGGTAACCCTATACGTGAAGAGTTTGAGCATATTCCTTTGCCAGCATTACGTTACGAAGAGCGGCAAGGTCCTTTATCGATTTTGGTTGTAGGTGGAAGCTTGGGTGCGGCAGCTTTAAATGAAAACATTCCAGCAGCTTTGGCATTGATTCCTATAAAAGATCGACCCAAGATAATCCATCAGGCAGGCGATAAGCATTTGGCGGAACTACAAATGCGCTATGAGCAGTTGGGGGTTACGGCGGATATTCGCTCATTTATTAATGATATGCCAGCGGCATACGCTCAAGCAGATTTGGTCATTTGCCGCTCGGGGGCAATGACTGTTTCGGAGTTGGCTGCCTGTGGCGTTGCATCTTGTTTAGTGCCATTTCCATATGCGATTGATGATCATCAAACTGCTAATGCAAAATTTTTGTCGGATGCAGATGCCGCAATGTTGTTACCACAGCCATTACTCAATCCTCAGGATTTGGCATTAATGATTCAAAATATTAATCGCTCCGATCTAAAAGCGATGGCATTGCGTGCCCATGCTTTATCTAAGCTGCACGCTACTCAACGAGTTGCCGAGGTATGTGCAAATTGTGCGGGAGTGGGCGTATGAAGCATATCGTTCAGCAAATTCATTTTGTCGGTATTGGTGGTGCAGGCATGAGTGGCATCGCCGAGGTCTTATTGAATTTGGGCTACCAAGTCTCTGGATCAGATTTAGCTGAAAGTGCTACCACCAAGCATCTTGGTGAATTAGGTGCTGTTATTCATATTGGGCATGACCCAAGAAATATTGGAACAGCAGAAGCTGTTGTGATATCAACC